>NZ_JBSLYH010000036.1:0-82411 GCF_055793305.1 Calyptranema fuscum S582 | reverse complement strand
GGATAAGTTCTAAAATAACAGTACGTGTTTTAATACTTTAGTACTATCCTGTTTCACGGAAAGTAGGCACATTTCAGGGTGCTCAGGATCACTTCCTTTTAGAAGAGTGACAGCTCCGCCGTTCACTTAAACAATTACCAATTAATTCATTTAGGATCGCCAATGAAATAACCTGTAATTCTTTTTGAGAGAACGACGGCGGAGCCGTCGTTCTCTCAAAAAGAATTGGGTTTTACTCAGTCTGTGCTTCTGAGAAAGGATTTCCTAACCCTCTCTACCCTACAGGTAGAGTAGACATGCGCCAAACTAATCTAGATGTGGTAGTCTGATAGCCAGATTCGGCTACATTAAGCTTTGGGCACACTATGTCTTTTGTTGGTCTACACGTTCATAGCGACTACAGTTTGCTCGATGGTGCCAGTCAATTGCCTGAAATGGTAGATCGGGCTGTGGAACTGGGAATGCCTGCGATCGCCCTGACCGATCACGGGGTGATGTATGGCGCGATCGAGCTGATTAAAGTTTGCAAAGCCAAGGGCGTGAAGCCGATCATTGGCAACGAAATGTATGTGATCAACGGCGACATCACAAAGCAAGAACGCCGACCGCGATACCATCAGGTGGTGTTGGCAAAAAACACCCTGGGCTATAAAAATCTGGTCAAGCTCACCACCATTTCCCATCTTCAGGGCTATCAGGGGAAAGGTATTTTTGCCCGACCCTGCATCAACAAAGAGGTGCTGAAGCAGTATCGCGAAGGGTTGATGGTGACCAGTGCCTGTCTGGGGGGTGAAGTGCCTCAGGCAATTTTGCAAGGTAGACCCGAAATCGCTCGCCGTGTCGCGCAGGAATACAAAGACCTGTTTGGCGAGGACTACTATTTAGAATTGCAAGACCATGGGTCGCAAGAAGATCGCATCGTTAATGTTGAAATCGTTCGTATCGCCCGCGAACTGGACATCCAGCTGATCTGCACCAACGATTCACACTACATTTCGTGTTTTGATGTGGAAGCCCACGATGCCTTGCTGTGCATCCAAACGGGCAAGCTGATTACCGAAGAAAAGCGGCTGCGCTATAGCGGCACGGAATATCTTAAATCCGCCGATGAGATGCGGCGATTGTTTCAAGATCACCTGACGGATGATGTGATTGAAGAGGCGATCGCCAATACCTTGAGCGTTGCCGAAAAGGTTGAACCGTACACGATTTTAGGCGAACCTCGGATTCCCAATTATCCGGTTCCCGATGGCTATACGGCGTCCGACTATCTCGAAAAAATGTCGCGGGAAGGTTTGGCTAAACGGGTGCGCTGTGCTTCCTATGAAGAGGTCGATCCGACCTATCAAGAGCGGTTGGAATATGAACTGCAAATGATGCACCGGATGGGGTTCGACGGCTACTTTTTGGTGGTCTGGGACTACATCAAATTTGCCAGAGACAAGGGCATTCCTGTGGGACCCGGACGGGGGTCTGCGGCTGGTTCTCTGGTTGCCTATTCGCTGGGAATTACCAACATTGACCCGGTGCATTACGGCTTACTGTTCGAGCGTTTCCTCAATCCCGAACGGAAGTCGATGCCGGATATTGATACCGACTTTTGCATCGATCGCCGTCAGGAAGTGATCGACTATGTCACCGATAAATATGGCAGCGATCGCGTTGCCCAGATCATTACCTACAACCGCATGGCATCCAAAGCCGTGCTCAAAGATGTGGCGCGGGTGCTTGACATTCCCTATGGCGAGTCGGATCGGATGACCAAAATGATTCCGGTAGTGCGGGGGAAACCGACCAAACTCAAGGTGATGATCTCAGATGCAACGCCTGCGCCGGAGTTTAAAGAAAAATACGATAAAGAATTGATGGTTCCGGGAACTGAACCTCCCGTGACCTATCGCCGCTGGATCGATATGGCAATGCGGATCGAAGGCACCAATAAAGCGACAGGGGTTCATGCGGCTGGGGTAGTGATTTCAGCAGAAGCACTCGATGAAATTGTGCCGTTAGAACGGAGCAAAGAAGGCGGTGCGGTGACGCAATATCCTATGGAAGATATCGAAGCCTTGGGCCTGCTGAAGATGGACTTTTTGGGGTTGAAAAACCTCACCATGATCCAAAAAACTGTCGATCTGATTCAGCAAACCCACCAGATCACCATTGACCTGGACAGCTTGCCTTTAGATGACCCGAAAGCCTACCAACTGTTGGCACGCGGCGAACTAGAAGGCATCTTCCAATTAGAATCGTCGGGGATGCGCCAGATTGTCCGTGACCTCAAACCGTCAGGACTGGAAGATATTTCCTCGGTTCTTGCCCTCTATCGACCGGGTCCACTTGATGCCGGACTGATCCCTAAATTCATCAACCGTAAGCATGGGCGCGAACGGATTGAGTACGAGCACGAGTTGCTGCAACCAATTCTCAACGAAACCTACGGCATCATGGTCTACCAGGAACAGATCATGAAAATTGCCCAGGATATGGGCGGCTATTCCTTAGGTCAAGCAGACCTGTTGCGCCGAGCCATGGGGAAAAAGAAAAAAGAGGAGATGGAAAAACACCAGAGTATCTTTACCGAAGGGTCAGAGAAAAATGGTGTAAAACCCAAAATTGCGGCTGATTTGTTTCAGCAAATGGTGTTGTTTGCCGAGTACTGCTTTAACAAGTCGCACTCAACTGCCTATGGGTTTGTCACTTATCAGACGGCATATCTCAAGGCAAACTATCCTGTCGAATATATGGCAGCGCTGTTGACGGCTAACAGTGGCGACCAGAACAAGGTGCAAAGCTACATCAGCACCTGTTTGAAAATGGGGATTAATGTAGAACCCCCAGATATCAACCGTTCTGGCTTTGATTTCACGCCCTTGAAAACAAGTATTTTGTTTGGCTTGTCGGCAGTGCGCAATGTCGGGCAGGGTGCGATCGAGCATATTCTGATGGCGCGCGATGCCGATGGTACATTCAAATCCTTAGGCGATCTGTGCAGTCGGGTTGATCCTCGTACCGTCAACCGTCGGGCATTGGAAGCGCTGATTCAGTGCGGTGCAATGGATTGCCTGAATCTCAATCGCAATCAACTGGCACATGATCTGGATCTGGTGCTGGATTGGGCACAATCACGCGCCAGAGATCGGGCGATCGGGCAGGGCAATCTGTTTGACATGCTGGGAACGGCGACGGCGAGTGAGTCAGCAGGTGGGTTTGATGCAGCTCCCAAAGCGCCGACAGTAGAAGACTTCCCGCCTCAAGAAAAGCTGAAATTGGAAAAAGAACTGCTGGGCTTCTATATTTCTGATCACCCGCTCAAGTCGATTCAAGAAGCGGCGAAGGTCCTGGCTCCGATCAACTTAAGTGAATTAAACGAGCAGCCCGAAAGCGTCATGCTCAGCGCTATCGTTATGCTCACCGGGGTTAAACCCGTGACCACCAAAAAAGGCGATCGCATGGCAATTGTGCAAATGGAAGATCTCACCGGACAGGCAGAAGCCGTGATTTTCCCGAAATCCTATGAGCGTATTAGCCCATACATTGTCGTCGATGCTCGGTTAATGGTTTGGGGTAAGGTCGATCGACGAGATGAGCGATCGCAATTGATTCTCGAAGATGCCGAACCTGTGGAAACCATTCAAATGGTCATGGTAGAACTGGAAGCCAAAGCCGCAGGCGACATCCAAGAACAACATCGGCTCAAAACCGTCTTACTTGGGCAACGGGGAGATGACGATCACAACAAAATCCCCGTCGTTGCTATCATTGCTGCCCATCAACGTCGCCAACTGGTGCGTTTAGGCGCACAATTCCGCGTCCGCGACCATATCACAGCAGTACAAGCCTTAAATCAAGCAGGCTTCAGCGCTCGCTACACGGCATTAACCTCAGCTTAGGATCGGGGATCAAATCAGATCGCATATTGCATCTTTTGAAGGGGCGAACGGCCGTTCGCCCGTATAACAAATTATCGAAGTTATTTATAGCAATACGCATTAGGGTTAGGACGGGGTGCAGGGGTGGAACCCCCCTGCGTGGGGGCACCGCGCCCACCCCCTAATGTCTTAACTGGATTGCGTAGAACCATAATTCCCATTCCTTGGATGTTTGTGGTGCTGTCCAAAGGACAGCACCACTCTGTGTTTATTGGTGGATCATCGTTTGTCCACCTGCGGCAGTAATCAGGGCTTCAACAATAGGACGGGCTTTTCTAAAGCCATTGCGCGAGGGATGGCGAATGGAAGATGCTAACGCACGTTCAATCTGACAGGCAGGGTGTTCCAGGGTGCCTACTTGCAGGGTTGTGGCTGGATATTGGCTGGCGACCTGATGGTACAGTCGTTTGCAAACAAAGAGGATGCAAGTTGGTTGGAGTTGGTCTACCAGTTGCTGAAACATGGGTCTGGCAGCAGTCCACATGGCTTCGCTGGGCGGCATACTATGAGCGGGCAACCAATCTTGAATGTAGTCGTAAAACGCGACCGATTGCCAAAACTCCTGTCGTGATTCAGACGAATAGGACGTTTCGACAAAACAGCGTTGAATGTTATTGAAAAAGGGAAAATACCATTCGCGAGTGATAAAGTTCTGAATCAATTCGTGAGTGAACTTGGCATCTTGTTCACGGCTGCCACGCGACTCCCCGTAATTGGACTCACCAACGATAAGGACTGGAATTTTGAACAAACTTGAGTGGCCATAGTGTTGACCAATCCATGGTTGAAATAGGAGTCCTTCGATTGCAGGGTCAATAATCATGGGGGGGTGCCAGTGCTGAATGAATGGAAGTGCTGAATGAATGAAGAGGTCGTTGCTGGTTTTGGGTATGAAATTGCAGGTCAAACCGAAGGTTTGACCTGCAATTTCATACCAGGATGCCGCTAGGACATGAATGGATAGGGCGCTCTGTTGTTCTCAGGATGCCCCAATCAGATATTGACCCATCATCACTTGGGTAAGACTTCCGATAACAGTTGGCAGTAAACTGTCTTAACGGCGTTTTAGCGATCCACTATGGCAACGATCAACGATAACTATCTCAAACTGAAAGCGGGGTATCTGTTTCCCGAAATTGCCCGACGAGTCAACGCCTTTGCGGAGGCAAATCCAGAGGCAAATATTATTCGCCTGGGCATTGGCGATGTCACTGAACCCTTACCCGAAGCCTGCCGCGCCGCTATGATTCATGCGGTTGAAGAAATGGGCGATCGCTCTACGTTCAAAGGCTATGGACCAGAGCAAGGGTATGCCTGGTTGCGAGAAAAGATTGCTACCCACGACTTTCAATCACGCGGTTGTGATGTCGATGCGTCTGAGATCTTTATTTCGGATGGGTCAAAGTGCGACTGCGGCAATATTTTAGATATCTTTGGCGACAATAATGCGATCGCCGTGACAGATCCGGTCTATCCGGTTTACGTCGATACCAACGTCATGGCGGGGCACACCGGAGATGCCAACGAGCAAGGCGAATACGGCGGCTTAGTCTATCTGCCCATCACCGCAGACAACGACTTTACTGCCCAAATTCCATCGCAAAAAGTCGATCTGATTTACCTCTGTTTTCCCAACAATCCAACCGGCGCAACTGCTACCAAAGCTCATCTGGCAGCATGGGTAGACTACGCCAAAGCCAACGGTTCCATCATCTTTTTTGATGCAGCCTACGAAGCGTTTATTACCGATCCATCCCTGCCCCATTCCATTTACGAGATTGAAGGGGCAAGAGATTGTGCCATCGAGTTTCGCTCATTCTCCAAAAATGCAGGCTTTACGGGAACCCGTTGTGCCTTTACCGTTGTGCCCAAAACGCTGATGGCTAAAGCGGCTGACGGTTCTGACGTGGAGTTGTGGAAGTTGTGGAATCGTCGGCAATCAACCAAATTTAATGGTGTTTCCTACATCGTCCAGAAAGGGGCAGAAGCGGTTTATGCGGCAGAAGGACGGGCGCAAATCAAAGCCCTGATTAGCTTCTATATGGAAAATGCCCGCATTATTCGAGAACAGTTGACTGCCGCCGGAATTCAAGTCTATGGCGGTGTCAATGCCCCCTATGTCTGGCTGAAAACACCCCAGGGTCTATCCAGTTGGGATTTCTTTGATAAACTGCTGCAAAGTTGCCATGTGGTCGGTACTCCCGGTTCTGGGTTTGGTGCCGCTGGGGAAGGCTATTTCCGCATCTCCGCCTTTAATAGCCGTGCCAATGTCGAAGCTGCGATGCAACGGATTACCAAAACGTTCAAAGCATAAATCGCTGGGATAGCCATTGACCTGGGCGATCGCAGAGAGGATGAGAGCCGCGCGCAGCGCGGCTCTCAAACATTATAAGTTCGGTTAAGATACTACGGCAGATTTGATTCGCTGCAATAGCTCCTGAAACGGTTGCCAATTGTCTTCCACGACAATCGGTTGCCAAATTGCTTCAATTTCAGGTCTGAGTAACGCAAAATTAGGATTGTGGCGTGCCAAGCGATCGCCAATTTGCCCGATTTCATCCGTTGATAAAGTCTTGAGTGCTTGATGATAGAGCGATCGCCATTGCTGAAAACTATCGATTTCTGCATCCGGTGCAAGCGTTAGCGTTGCCAAAATTTGCGTATCATCCTGTTGCCAGGGAACCGAAAACTGTTGCCGGAGTGCCAGAAAAAACTCGTGATAATTCATCTGGGTTTCTTTAAGAAACTGGAGTGTAGTTTGCAATAAGGGTTCTGCCAGATCGATTGGTAGTTGGTCAAACCCCAGCTTGTAGAGCATGCGTTGGCGATAGTGTACTTGATAGTGCTCATCGAATTGGGCTAATCCGGCTTCCATATCGGTTGAAGGAATGAGCGCGCTTAAGGGCACCTGCAACATCTCTAAATTCCAGCGACAGATCAATGGCTGATTGGCATAGCAATAGCGCCCAAAATAGTCGAAATAGGCGGCAGTAAATCCCGGATTGTAGCGATCGATAAAGGCATAGGGCCCATAATCAAAACTTTCACCTGTAATCGACATATTGTCGGTGTTCAGCACCGCATGACAAAAGCCAGCCACCATCCACTGTGCCGCTAACTCAGCCGTGCGTTGCACCAATTCTGCGTAAAACAAGGCATCCTGATCCGCTTGACCCAACACATGTGGATAGTAGTAGTCGATCACATGGTCGAGGAGTTTGCGAGCTAAATCAGGACGTTTGAGATAATGCAATCGTTCAAACGTGCCAAAGCGAATGTGCGATCGCGACAAACGTATCATCACCGATGATCGTGTAGGAGAGGGTTCATCCCCTCGCCAGAGCGACTCCCCTGTTTCAATCAAGCTCAGGCAGCGAGATGTTCGTACTCCCAACACCTGCAACATCTCAGAGGCTAAGACTTCGCGCACACCCCCTTTCAAAGTCAACCGCCCATCACCCCCTCTCGAATAGGGCGTGGTTCCCGATCCTTTGGTACCCAGGTCATACAGCTCGCCATCAGAGCCGCGCACCTGTCCATATAAAAAGCCCCGACCATCTCCTAAGGCAGGATTATATTCACCAAATTGATAGCCGTGATATCGCAGTGCCAGAAACGGCTGCCGCCCCTGGAACTGCCCAAACGCACTGATGAAATCATCATCTGTGACCGTTGCAGAGGCTAAACCCAGCCTCGGTAACAGCTCATCGTTACGAAAGCGTAGAATATGCCGGGGAAACTCATCGGCTAACACAGGGTCGTAGTAATCGTCACCGAGAGCTTCTAAAGCTGATTCATAGGCGAGTGATAGAAAAGGATTAGAAGCCTGTGCGGGATGTGGGTTTTGTGGAAAAATCATGCGGGTAATTGAGTCATCAAGGCGTTACTAAAATCCCCAGCACTTTCAAAAAATGCCGGGGATCTGAATCTGATAATTTCAGGGACATTGCCCTTTATGGTAGAGCAATAAAGGGCGATCGCAATTTTAACCTATGCTATCTCAGCCAACCTCGGCTGCGGTAGAGCTGAAAAAAAGCCAAAAAAATGCCTGACCCTATAAGCCCCCAAGGTCAGGCAAATTATTAACCTGTAAGGACGCTTTCCTAACCAGAAAAGCTAAGTAACTCAATTGCCCCCTAGTCGCTTAGCTTTCCCGAATGCGTTCTCCAGAATTAAATCTATTTTGCGGTGTTTTGGCAATACAATCTTCAAGGCAAGTACTGAACTTTCAGACTTAGAATCTTAAAGTTTCGTTCATTAATTCAGTAGATTTACTCTAATCCTTCGTAAAGGAATAGCCACATCTCCATCTCCATGCCAATCGACCCCCGATTCTGTGTCGTAAGGCTCAAATCACGGAGATATTGCTAAATCGAAATAGTCCCTGACGGTGTGAGGCGTTGTAATAGGGGGCTGATCAGATTGGACGGCAACCGTTCACAGTATAGCTTATTGAGGGGTGCCTGACTCTGAAACGGGTTCATCTATTCTATCGGTGGTCGTGTCCTCTGATCCGCTTGCTTCAAGGGTTTCTGGCTCTACGAGGCGTTGCTCTGGGGCGTTATCTTTCAGTCGGTCAGTTGCCTGCTGAAGCTGACCGGCAACGTCTAATAATTTGCCTTTGGTTTGGCTAGTCAGCTGATTGGCGATCGCCTGTGTTCCTTGCAGAGCCGCGCTCATATCCTGTCGGGTACGTTGAAAATCGCCCTTCAGAAAGTTGCCAACCTGGGCTACAACTTTACTCAGCCCATCAAATTGTTCTGCCTGTTGAATGGCAGCTACCGTCACAATCATCCGCTTCCGCCCAATGCTGACAATGCCATCTGGCAATAAGCAATAGGTCTCGTCCACCAACCCCCGCCAGCCGTTCGACACAAATAGATAGTCGATGATATCGCCTGTTTCAGGATGCAATCGATAATCTCGAATGCTACCAACTTTATCGCCCGCCTCTGTCCACACTTCATGCCCAATAACGGTTTCAAGCTCCTCTGGCTTGGTTGCTTCTAGTCCCGCTGGCAGGCTGACCATCAACCCTGCTGCCCCAATCGTTTCGATCTGCGCCCAGGTCAGAAAGTATTTGCGCAACCCCATCACACCGGCTTTGCTGGTCAAGCCCATCACTTGATGGTGTTTTAGATCTAGCCAGAGTTGATCAACCTGTCCCAATTCTTCAGTAGTTTCTCGGTTGATTACTAGTTTGCCGAGTAAGTCAAATTGCCGAATGATCTGATTTGAATCTGTCACCATGTCTGCTGTTACCAACTCTGCTAGAAAGCGTTGCTGAAGTCAGGAATAAATTGGGGCGTGAAATCTTCCGCTGCCTGTTCAAATTCATCCCCAGAATCAGCGAGGCTCTGTTAGAGCCATTATGGAAGAGGAATCGCAGAATGGCTAGAAACGGCGTACATAAACCTCAACGTACATAAACCTCAATATATAGAGCTATGTTCCAGACCTACACTAGAGGTAAGTACCCCAACCTGGTTAAACATTAGGGTAATCCTAAAAAGTCATGATTTTTGGTGGCGTTTGTCCTATGAAGTCAGGTGCTGATAAACGTTTGTTGACACAGACCGTGCTCAAATCATCGCCCAATGGTAATGCCGATCCATCGGTTCAATCACGCTCTCAGTCAGAGATTGCGATCGCCGCTGAGGGGATTGAAATGGTGTTTGAGACACGGGCAGAACGCTTTCATGTACTCAAAGGGATTGACCTGACCATTCGGCAAAATGATATCCATCTGATTATGGGTCCGGCAGGAGCCGGAAAAACAACACTCTTATTGATCCTGGCGGGGCTATTGACCCCGACCGCAGGTAGCGTTCGCTTGTTTGGAGAAGATATTCTGTCGCTGTCGCGATCGCAACGAGAACACTTTCGCTTGCATCACCTGGGGTTTGTGGATCAAGAGTTTAACCTGTTCTCAGCGCTAACGGCACTTGAGAATATCAGCGTCACCTTAACGCTGAAGGGACGCAGCGAACACCGTGCCCGGCAAGAAGCCCAGCATTTGTTAGACCAGCTCGGTTTGGGCGATAAAGCCGATAACCTGCCCCGCGAACTGTCGGGCGGTCAACAGCAACGAGTGGCGATCGCTCGGGCAGTGGCTGGGTATCCTGCCCTGATTTTTGCAGACGAACCAACAGCTGCCTTAGATTCGCAGACCGGAAAATTGGTCATGCAACTGTTTCATACCCTATCGAGAGAACAGGGCTGCACGATCGTCATGGCAACTCACGATGCACGGGTGATAGAAGTTGCCGACCAGGTTACCTTACTGGAAGATGGCATGGTTTTGTCGGACAGGTTTGAACACCCATGAGGCAGGCGATCAGTGATTTTGCCGCAGCAAATCGAATAGTTGAAACCCCTCAGTCATCAATCCTCGGATAGCAGTCGGTTGGACATAAGTAGAGGGGCGGTAGAAGATGAGCCGTGAACCACTTGCCTCTGTACAAACCCGTCTATTTTCATAAAAGCGGATGACATCGGGCTTAAAAATCCGAAAAATGGCAGGCTCATCTCGTCCCTTGAGTAGATACATGCGAGAAAATTGAGGACACTCGGCAAAGTCAATGTCTCTAAACCCGATTAAGCTGCCAATTTTGTCGAATAAATGTTCTGGACGAAGGAAAAATTCGGGTAATCCCAATAGTTCAGAGTGCAGGTAGAACACCGTCTGAGAATGAGTATGACGGTTTTTGCCGTGCCCGGTCGTATAACGATAGTCGAAGATCGCCACGGGAATCTGGATGCCCGTGTATCGCAGTTCACCCTGCATCAAATTTTTAGCTCGTCGCGTATGCCCTTTGCAAAACAGTTGAAAGTCGCAGACGCTGGGCAAAACCATCTCGCCTCTCGGATAAAAAGATAGTCCTAATTCCTGGGCAACCGCTTGCATCGCCTCTGTACGTTTTTGATCGATATACGCGGCAATAGCGGCGATCGCAATAGCAACTATCGCAAACAACACGATAAACAAAAGCGGATTCGTCATGCAAAGCAACAGAACTCATAGTCCTAGCCTGCCCCAAGGACGATCCACAAGCCGCTGACGCCACATAAAAATTAAGGAGCGCAAATTAAATAAAACCCGGAAGCTGATGGTTGGAAGCGCGGCAACGCCGCGCTTCCAACCATCAGCTTCCGGGTTTATAAAATCTACGATCCTAAGCGGGGTAGATACGCAATCGTCGGTTGGGTTCTTCCCCAAAACTGGTAGATTTGAGTCGATAATGTTCTACCAACTCATGTTGCATCTTGCGCACCTTGGCAGACCGGGGCAATAGCTCAACCGGCTGCCCTTTGGGGATGACAATTTGTTCAACCGCAAGTCGGGCTTCTTCCAGCGCTTCGAGTTCATTTTCGTCACCACTGCGAGAAAACAGACTCAGGTTGACTGGCTCATTATCACCGCCATCATCCATCTTCAGCATCCGCTGTAACGTGCGAATGATTTGCGGCATACTATTCGACTTCACGGTGTAGATTGACAACTGGCGTGTTTTTGCCATCTGTCTCAGTTTTGAATGGTTCTTAATGTGCGATCGCAATGCTAGAACTGCATCGGCACTATCCATATCTTTCGTCAGCACAATCGGCAAATTTAACGTATGCACGACTTGTTCCAGCAATTGCCGACTGACAGCATAGGGATAAACATGCAGGGGTAGATCTTCCCCATTGGGACCCGCAGGCGGATTGGCAAATGGAATCGCCTCATCAGCAAACGAGTCTTCTAGCGACGCGTTCAGCAGTTGGTCAAAGTACTGACGTTCTGAAGAACTCTGTCCCGGCATATCCGTAGTAGGAATACCCGTCAATTCTCCCAACCTGGAGGATGGTAAGGGGGTTAGCTGTCCTGACGCTCGCCATCCACCTCGCGCAAAATCTTTGCTAGCAAGATTTCGCCCATCACTAAAGGGTAGCGATCGCGATCGCGACGGAAAAACGTCCGCAGGCTGCTCAGGTCGCTCATGGGTAATCTGCACCTGCCCCGTTTCATCGACCGTTCTAACTTGGGGATTGGGCTGTCGCCCGCGCAGTAAACTATCGACGGTGTCCGCCACTTGTTCGTGGATTACCCACTTTTGCCGCTCCAGCATTTCCACAGCAATATCAAACGTTGGCGGCGCTTTCCGTTCTAACACGCTTTTTTGGCTACCCCGACGACGAGCTTCTTCATCTCCCAACGTCACAGACTGAATGCCACCCACCAAGTCAGACAAGGTTGGGTTTTTGATCAAGTTCTCAATGCGATTGCCATGAGCCGTGCCAACCAACTGTACCCCGCGCTCGGCAATCGTTCGAGCCGCCAACGCCTCTAATTCGGTGCCAATTTCATCAATCACAATGACTTCAGGCATGTGGTTTTCCACGGCTTCAATCATCACCTGATGTTGCAGTTCCGGACGTGCCACCTGCATACGCCGTGCCCGACCGATGGCAGGATGAGGAATATCTCCATCCCCGGCAATTTCGTTAGAGGTATCGATGATCACGACCCGCTTATTCAATTCATCGGCTAACACTCTGGCAATTTCTCGTAAAGCGGTCGTCTTACCTACTCCGGGACGACCCAGCATCAAGATAGACTGACCCGTTTCTACCAAGTCGCGAATCATGCCAATCGTGCCGTAAACCGCTCGCCCAACCCGACAGGTCAGACCAATGACGGCACCCGAGCGATTGCGTATGGCACTAATTCGATGGAGTGTTTTCTCAATCCCGGCACGGTTATCTCCACTGAAGCTGCCAACGCGATCAATGCAATATTGCAGGTCTGCTGTAGAGATTGTGGTATCCGTCAAATACTCGGCACCGCTAGGAAAGCGCGCTTCGGGACGGCGTCCCAAGTCAAGAACGACTTCAACCAGGCTGGCTCGTTGCGGATGCTGTTGAATGTGCAAACGAATTTCGCTCGGCAGGATGTCCAGGAGTTGCTCAAGGTCGTCAATCATTTGTAGAGCCTCGTAAGACTCTTGAGCTTGTCCAGAAGAATTGGATTGATGAGGTTCGTCGAAAGAATGAATACCGCTAGACGTCATGAGTAATTAAGGTTCTCAATGCGAACAAATCAGTGGTAGATGCGAACTTTCGAAAGCAAAAAGGCAGGAACATTAACGGATTTGCAAGCCAATAATATTCCCATTTTTAGAGTGTGTTAGGCGCTAGCCGTAACGCACCGCAGGTCTTTATAGTGTCATGCAAGTCCCTGACCCTGGGGCAGCCAATTAGACTGAGTGAATTCAGGTGAAGAATAGCTGAATGTGGTTGGGTTAAATTCGCCCATAGATCTGACCACGGGTTTCAGTTGAGTTACGAGAGAGCTGGCAAGGCTGACAGCCTGCCACAAAAGGTCGGGAAACAATTCCAGACAGGCTGAAGACGCGACCCGTTGTGACCACTCATTCAGCTCAAGTTCTCGGTCGTGTAGCCTGATAGGGTCATGACCCTTGGGGGAAGAGGTGGTTAGCGGTTCATAAGTGTTTACCTTCTCTAGCTGTTCTAAAACAGGGGCTATAAGAGCACGAGCATAACTGCCGTAAGCGACCCCGGAGATATAGCTAGGAAATGTTGGGTCGGGTAGTTTGCTAGTACGATCGCCTATTAATCGATCGCCCACTGACATTGGGTTGAGTAATCCCAATGACTTTAACTTAGCGACAGTGTGCCCATTTGTGCCTCCTGCCAATTGCACATATCCTGGTAAACCAGCCGCTAATACTTTCTGTCCCAATCTCACGGCAGCACGGGTTGCCCCATCCCCAATATCTCCGCTCATGGGTCTACCGTCTGTTTGCCAGATCACAGGACAAGGTAACGGAGAAATCAGGTCAGATAACGCCCACAAATAATCCACCAACCCTTCCCCATCCGGACAACTGATTGCCACTAGTTTCAAGCGATCGCAGTAAGGGGCGATCGCCTGCCATAATCGGGAAAAATCAGCTAACCGTCCAACCTGAGTGTGAATCTCAACCGCATCTACCTGTTTTAATACCAACGCTGCGACGGTGGTTGGTGCAGAAACATAGGCACGAGCCGAGATGTTATTAACTGGGCAGATAGGCAAACAGCGACCACAACCATAGCATTGACTATCTACCACTCCCGAAAAAGGTAGGCTGCCAACCCTTTCAGACGATAGCGAACTCCGCTGATCAAACGCGATCGCTCCCGTGGGGCAGACTTTTTCACAGGGGCGCGGACAATCCGTTGGACAGAGAGTTGCATCAAATTCGGCTTTACGAAAATGAGGATCTTCTCCATCATTCAGGCTCACCATTAGCCACGGCAACTCTTGAACACAGAACCCTCGCGTACGAGCTTCCTCGTATAAACCATGGGCTACCTGAAGCGCCGTTTGTGCCGCAGAAACAACGACGGGGTCAGCCGCAACATCAATGCAATCAACTCCAGCTAATGCATACGCCAAAGTCAAACTGCGAACCGCAGGGAGATGTTGGAAACTGGCTCCACAAATTAACTTGAACCAATTACCCTGGTGTAATGAAATGAGGGGACGATACAAGCAACTTACCCTTCTATGATGGAGGGATGCTGAAAAGCACAATAGATGCAGTCAGATACAGTCAAACGGATGCTCTGTATATGAGTCCTAGTGTACTACAAAGGTAACACTTGTATTCGGTTCTATTTCAGAAACATTCAGCGATCCCAGCTCAAACGCTCATTCAACAACATACATAAAACCATGCGCCGCACATGTGCGGCGCATGGTTCTTAATTTCGTTCAGTTGCAGGATAAACCTATCGGTGCTGCTGATTTGGGCTATAAAATTCGGCGTGAGTGCCGCGCGGAGCGCGGCACTCACGCCGAATTTTATAGCTGGATTAAGCAATGCCAAACGATTAAGCTGCGGCAAGAATGCTGTTTAGAGGTTTCCAGGTGAAGCTGCGATCGCCTCCCATCTCAATGACGACCTTAATCCGAGGTTCTATCTGCGGCAACGTTTGCAGAAACTGCAACTCCTGGTTAGAAAGGATCATCCCTTCCAGCAACCAGATCACAAGCCCCTTGGAGTTCGGTGGCAATTGCTCTAACTGATACTTAGCCAACGGTGGAATATAGTATCGATACCCAACTGCTGCCCCTTGCCCAATGTCTTTCTTCCCTAAATGTGGCGGGCGCACACCATGAACTTCTAATAGATAAGAAGATAAATCTCCCAATCCCCGTGCTGTAATATGGAGCATGCCATATCCAGCCGCTCGCAAGCGTCTCTGATAGCGACCCTCATGCCCACCTTCTAAAGGAACGTAAACACCCAGAGCCCCGGCTGCTTCCAATTCTCGGACAAACTTCTTACCTGTGATGAGCAGTACCATAAGTTCTATGCCTTCATCTATCTAAGACGTTTCATCAAGAGCAAGACTCTCTAAGTTGCTAGCCCCTCATTCAACTTTCAGTCTTAATTTAGCACCAAGCATGCGATCGTTTATCATCCCGATCGATGCACAAGGCTGATAAAACTAGTTTGAGCCGCTTATCATTACAAGACATCGCCGTCCGTAACTTTATCCAGTACTGCGGAACCCATTCAAATCTATATCTGACAAGCGTTTAGTTTGCTCAAGCCAGATCCTTGAGTAGAGCTATACTGTCCCGCATAGAAAGTTGCTCAGAAATTTCTAAACTTTAAGCTTTAATTGAGATACACTAGGAAAGGGCAATTTCAAGAAGAAGCGTAAGTTTGCAGGTTTCAACTAAGTTATTGAAATTAG
Source organism: Calyptranema fuscum S582 (assembly GCF_055793305.1). NCBI lineage: Bacteria > Bacillati > Cyanobacteriota > Cyanophyceae > Oculatellales > Oculatellaceae > Calyptranema > Calyptranema fuscum. Next base: position 66,728 of record NZ_JBSLYH010000036.1, on the reverse strand, counting down.
TAGACAAATTTTCTTAGATTGTTTATATTGTTTGATTGTCGCTGAAATTAGATCGCTGGCTCTTATGTGAGTTCTAGCTATCGGTCTGAAGGATACTGAGTGGTTGTCTGCTCAAGTCCTAGCGTAGGCAGACGGTATTGAAGGGAAAGTAGTAGCTGTTTTTTGAGCACTTAATTTCAATTAGGGTGCTTCTAAGATGGATGCGTCTATGGCTTCTAACGCATCTCAGCAGCCCTTCCTGATTTTAGGAAATTAGTTGGGTCAAATACTTTTGATCCTGCTGGTTAATGCTGTTTAGCAACGATGGAGACTCGGTGTTGTGTCTTTAGGAATTCTGGGCACTAAACTTGGCATGACTCAGATCTTCGATCAAGACGGGAAGGCAATTCCTGTCACGGTCGTACAGGCTGGTCCATGCACAGTAACTCAAATTAAAACCCTTCAAACAGATGGATATTCTGCGGTTCAACTCGGTTACAACGAGGTCGCAGCTAAAGCCCTCAGTAAGCCTGAACTAGGTCATCTAGCGAAATCAGAATCATCTCCCGTGCGTCATCTCCGAGAGTACCGATTAGACGGAGTTGAAGAGTTTCAACTGGGGCAAAAGCTCCAAGCTGATGTTTTCTCGCCTGGTCAGGTTGTAGATGTCGCTGGTACGAGCATTGGTCGGGGTTTCGCAGGGTATCAAAAGCGGCATAACTTTAAGCGAGGACCAATGGCGCACGGTTCAAAAAACCATCGTCTTCCTGGTTCTACAGGTGCAGGAACCACTCCTGGTCGGGTCTATCCAGGTAAGCGTATGGCAGGTCGCTTGGGTGGAACAAGAACCACGATTCGTAAACTGACCATCGTCAGGGTCGATGCTGATCGCAATCTCCTCCTGATTAAAGGTGCAGTACCCGGCAAGCCTGGTAGCTTGTTGAGTATTACACCCGCCAAGATTGTAGGTCGCGCTAAATAACAGCAACCTGCAACTTAATAACTGAGGTAAAGCACAGCACCTGCTAGCGAAGAAAAAGAGATTAAAGATTATGGTTGAGTGTGTAGTTAAAAATTGGCAAGGGGAAGAAGCGGGTACAGCTTCGTTGGATCTGAGAACAGCAAATGAAGCTACAGCTTCTCACATCGTTCATCGGGCACTTGTGCGTCAGATGAACAATGCTCGCCAAGGAACAGCTTCAACAAAAACCCGCTCAGAAGTTAGTGGAGGCGGTCGCAAACCTTGGCGGCAGAAGGGTACAGGTCGTGCCAGAGCTGGATCTAACCGCTCTCCTCTATGGCGTGGGGGCGGTGTCATATTTGGACCGAAGCCGAGAGATTTTTCCAGCAAGATGAACCGGAAAGAGCGCAGGCTTGCCCTTCGTACCGCGCTACAAGGTCGCTCAGCAGATTTAGTCGTGGTTGAAGATTTCGCAGAAAATTTATCTCGCCCTAAAACAAAAGAGTTGCTTCAAGCGATGGCTCGTTGGGGAGTCGAACCTTCTTCAAAAGTTCTGTTGATTGTTTCAGAACGCCATGAAAATGTTTATCTATCGGCTCGCAATCTTGCCAATCTTAGACTGATCTCTGCCAACAACCTCAATGTGTTTGATATTTTGAACGCTGATCAGATTGTGGCAACTACGTCTGCTCTCGCGAAGATTCAGGAGGTTTATGGTGATTAGATCTGATGCTCGTGCCCTACCAGAGTTGGTGCGTCGTCCCGTCGTGACTGAGAAAGCAACCATTTTATTGGAAGACAATAAATATTGTTTTGAAGTAGTTTCTCGTGCGACTAAAGATGAGATCAAAGCTGCAATTGAGCAGTTGTTTGACGTCAAAGTCGTAAAAGTGAATACGTATAACCCACCTCTGAAAGCGAGACGTGTGGGTCGCTTTGCAGGACACAGACCTCACTATAAAAAGGCAATCGTAACACTCGCTTCTGGTGATTCCATTACTCTGTTCCCTGAAGTGTAATTGTCTTAGCCGATTGAAATGAGTTGATTTCTGAAGGTTGGGTTTCTAGCCGCCATTGGACGAAGTAGCTGATTTGAGTTTTCAATTATGGGCATTCGCAAATACAGACCTTACACTCCTGGTACTCGTGAGCGAGTAGTTTCCGATTTTTCTGAAATTACCAGGGATGAGCCAGAAAAGTCTTTAACTCTTTCGGTTCATCGACCGAAAGGGCGGAACAACAGAGGCGTTATTACGTGCCGTCATCGAGGAGGGGGTCACAAGCGACTTTACCGAATCATTGATTTTCGTAGAAATAAGCATAATATTCCTGCCAAGGTAATGTCTGTTGAGTACGATCCGAATCGTAATGCACGGATTGCTCTACTTCATTACCAAGATGGAGAAAAGCGTTACATTATCCATCCTGCTAATTTGGCAGTTGGCTCTACAGTTATTTCTGGACCTGATGCTCCGTTTGAAGTTGGTAATGCGTTGCCGTTGGGAAATGTCCCCTTAGGTACCGTCGTTCATAATGTCGAACTTGTACCTGGCAAAGGTGGACAGATTGTACGCGCTGCTGGAGCCTCTGCTCAGGTTGTAGCTAAAGAAGGAAATTTCGTCACGCTCAGACTTCCTTCTAGTGAAGTTCGCTTGATTCGTCGAGAGTGTTACGCAACGATTGGACAAGTTGGCAATTCAGATGCCAGAAATACAAGCCTTGGTAAAGCAGGTCGTAAACGCTGGAAAGGTCGTAGACCTGAAGTTCGAGGCAGCGTTATGAACCCAGTCGATCACCCCCATGGTGGTGGTGAAGGACGTGCTCCTATTGGACGCTCTGGTCCTGTCACCCCTTGGGGCAAGCCAGCACTGGGTATGAAAACTCGTAAGAAGAATAAGCTGAGTAATTCCCTTATTGTTCGCCGTCGTCGTCGAACCTCTAAGAGAGGTCGTGGTGGACGGGATGCTTAATCTCGCAGGATGAAAGCAAGACGCATAATTTTGGGATTTGTTTTCGACAGGTATATTGCCGCAGTGTTAATTAGAGGTTGATAGGACTTATGGCTCGCTCTCTTAAGAAAGGACCTTTCGTTGCCGATCACTTGCTCAAAAAAATTGAGGTTCTCAATGCTAAAGGTGAGAAGCAAGTGATTAAAACTTGGTCACGAGCTTCAACAATTTTGCCTCAAATGATTGGTCACACCATAGCGGTTCATAACGGTCGGCAGCATGTTCCTGTCTATGTGACGGAGCAGATGGTTGGGCATAAGCTGGGCGAATTTGCACCAACGCGGACGTTTCGGGGTCATGCCAAGAGTGATAAGAAAGCTCGCCGATAGGGTTTGCGATATTCGTTGAGTTGCACGTGAAAGATCTAAGCGTTAGGCGCTGGAGTTGATTAAGGATAAGTCTATGGCCACTACTACCGCCGAAGAAGTCAAAGCAGTTGCTCGTTATATCCGGATGTCGCCCTTTAAAGTGCGTCGGGTGCTGGATCAAATTCGTGGTCGTTCTTATCGCGAAGCATTGATCATTCTGGAGTTTATGCCCTATAGGGCTTGTGAACCTATTCTCAAGGTTCTACGTTCTGCTGTGGCAAATGCTGAGCATAACCAAGGATATACGCCTGCTGATTTGGTTGTGACGCAAGCTTTTGCTGACCAAGGTCCTGTGCTTAAGCGTTATCGTCCCAGGGCACAAGGACGTGCTTACCAAATTCGCAAACCGACTTGCCATATTACAATTGCCGTTGCTCCTGGCGATGAAGATAACTAAGTTTGAAAATGCTTGTTGTGTATTGTTTTAGTCATTCAGTTTAACGTTTTGCCTTTGTTCTAGAGGACGCATTGTGGGACAGAAGATTCATCCAACTGGTTTTAGACTTGGTATTACCCAGGAGCATCGTTCCAGGTGGTTCGCTGATTCTAATCGCTACCCGGAATTGTTGAAGGAAGACCATAAAATTCGTGGATATGTCACGAAAAATCTGAGTAGTGCTGGTATTTCTGAAGTACGTATTGAGCGTAAAGCAGATCAAATCGATTTAGAAGTTCGAACTGCCCGACCTGGGGTGGTTGTCGGTCGCGGTGGTGCGGGTATCGAATCACTCCGAGTTGGTCTTCAGAAAGAATTGGGGAGCAGCGATCGCCAAATTCGTATCAATGTAGTTGAAGTCGTTCGAGTCGATGCTGATGCTGCTCTGATTGCTGATTATGTGGCTCAGCAGCTAGAACGTCGGGTTTCCTTCCGTCGAGTCATTCGACAAGCGATCCAACGGGCTCAGCGTGCCGGTGTACAGGGGATCAAGATTCAGGTGGGTGGGCGTCTTAATGGGGCAGAAATTGCTCGTACAGAAGCCACTCGCGAAGGTAAAGTGCCGCTTCACACCTTAAGAGCCGATATTGATTATTCCTACCGTACAGCTCAAACTATCTACGGAGTTCTGGGAATTAAGGTTTGGGTCTTTAAGGGCGAAATCATTCCTGGTCAAGAGGAAGCTCCAACTACAGCAGCGAATGCACAACCTCGTCGTCGTCAGCAACGTCGTCGTCAGCAATTCGAAGATCGTTCCAATGAAGGCTGAAGCATCAATTGAATGAAGGATCAGAGATTTTTATCTGGTTCTGGAGTGTTGGCTTCTGACTCAAAATCTCAAGGTAAACAGCCATGTTAAGTCCTAGAAGAACTAAATTTCGTAAGCAACAACGAGGGCGGATGACTGGTCAAGCGACCAGAGGCAATACGCTCAACTTTGGTGATTTTGCTTTGCAAGCTCAGGAGCCTGCCTGGATCACCGCTCGCCAGATAGAAGCAAGTCGTCGTGCCATGACACGTTATATTCGGCGGGGCGGGAAAATTTGGATTCGTATTTTTCCAGATAAGCCTGTTACGATGCGTCCAGCTGAAACCCGGATGGGTTCTGGTAAGGGAAATCCAGAATTTTGGGTTGCGGTTGTTAAACCCGGTCGCATTCTATTTGAAATTGCTGGAGTGCAGGAAGCTACTGCCCGTGAAGCGATGCGGTTAGCTGATTATAAGTTGCCCATTAAAACGAAGTTTATTACGCGTGAAGCGGAGGAGTCGTAGGTTATGCCTCTGCCTAAGATTGAAGACATTAGAAGTCTTGATGACCAGGAACTGAGCGAACAAATCATAGCTGCTCGGAAAGAGTTGTTCCAACTGCGGTTTCAAAAAGCAACTCGCCAGACAGTTAGTTCTCACCAGTTTAAGCATATTCGTCATCGTTTGTCTCAACTCATGACAATCGAGCGGGAAAGGCAGCTAGCGTCTGCTCAAGATTCTCAAACGGTTGTTGTACAAGGGGAGTAGGGTTTATGGCAGTCAAGGAAAGAGTCGGATTAGTCGTTAGCGACAAAATGGATAAAACGGTGGTGGTCGCTGTCGAAAACCGTGCACCCCATACCAAATATCGCAAAATCGTAGTTCGCACGAAGCGATACAAGGTTCACGACGAAGAAAATAAGTGCAAAGTCGGCGATCGCGTTCGTATACAAGAAACTCGACCTCTCAGCCGTACAAAGCGTTGGACAGTCATTGACATTCTTAACGCAACCGCTAGTGTCTGATCTCTGGAGAGACTGGAAAAATGATTCAACAAGAGACCTATCTCAATGTAGCTGATAATAGCGGTGCTCGAAAGCTCATGTGTATTCGGGTTCTCGGAGGCAACCGTCGTTATGCTGGCGTCGGAGATGTCATTATCGCTGTGGTTAAGGATGCCATTCCCAACATGGCAGTTAAAAAGTCTGACGTTGTTCGAGCCGTAGTGGTGCGAACCAGAAAAGGATTACGCCGCGAAAGTGGAATGAGTATCCGGTTTGACGATAATGCAGCCGTCATTATCAATGCGGAAGGTAACCCTCGTGGAACACGGGTTTTTGGACCTGTAGCTCGGGAGTTACGCGATAAGAACTTTACCAAGATTGTTTCTTTGGCTCCGGAGGTGCTGTGATGACCAAGGCAATCACTCCAATTCGTTACAAAATGCACGTCAAGAAAGGCGATACAGTCCAAATCATTACTGGTAAAGAAAAGGGCAAGGTTGGAGAAGTCCTACGTGCGTTTCCAAAAACCAGCAAAGTGATTGTGAAAGGGGTTAATGTCAAAACCAAGCACGTTAAACCCCAACAAGAGGATGAATCCGGTCAGATCATTACGATCGAAGGACCGATTCATAGCTCTAATGTCATGCTTTACTCGGTGAAGCAAAAGGTTGCTAGCCGAATTTGCTACACCTACAACGCAGATGGGCGTAAAGTCAGAATGCTAAAGAAAACAGGGGAAATTATTGACTAAGCTTCCCAGTTACAACTCTTTGGTTTTTGCCGTTCACTATCTCCTTTCAGTTTTCAGTCTGTTACAACCTACCCCTGACAAAGACCAGGGACATTGCAAGGATTTGAGTCATGTCGAAGCTTAAAACTCTGTATCAGGAAAACGTTGTTCCAAAGTTAATGGAACAGTTTCAATACTCCAACATTCATCAGGTACCTAAAATCGTCAAGGTGACTGTGAATCGTGGGTTAGGTGAGGCTGCACAAAACGCAAAAGCTTTAGAAGCTTCTCTCTCCGAAATTGCCATCATTACGGGACAAAAGCCTGTTGTAACTAGGGCAAAGAAGGCGATCGCTGGCTTCAAGCTCCGCAAAGGAATGCCAGTTGGTATTATGGTCACCCTCCGTTCCGAGCGAATGTATTCGTTTTTGGATCGGTTGATCAACTTGGCACTCCCTCGAATCCGTGATTTTCGAGGCATTAGTCCAAAGAGTTTTGATGGACGAGGAAACTACACCCTGGGTGTGCGAGAGCAACTAATTTTTCCGGAAGTAGACTACGACACCATCGACCAAATTCGTGGCATGGATATTTCAATCATTACCACTGCAAACACTGATGAAGAAGGACGTGCCCTGCTCAAAGAGATGGGAATGCCTTTTCGGGATAATTGAGGCAGTTCGACTAAGAGGAAACTATGGCGTCTAACGATACGATTGCAGACATGCTGACGCGCATTCGAAATGCTACGATGGCGCGGCACCAAACTACAGAAGTTCCATCAACCAAGATGACTCGCAGTATTGCAAAAGTACTGCAAGAAGAAGGTTTCATTACCGAATTCTCTGAGGCAGGTGAAGAAGCCAAGCGCAACTTGGTGATTACTCTGAAGTACAAGGGTAAGAATCGCCGTCCCATTATTAATTCCCTCAAGCGGGTTAGTAAACCAGGTCTACGAGTTTATTCAAACCGTAAAGAGTTACCAAGAGTCCTTGGGGGTATTGGGATTGCTATCATTTCAACTTCGAATGGCATTATGACTGACCGAGATGCCCGTCGCCACGGGTTAGGGGGCGAGGTACTTTGCTATGTCTGGTAGAAATCTTTATGTAACTTTGATATCTACCACTTTGAAATAATTACCTTAGTCGATCAGTGGTTAATTGCTTTGCCCAGGAGTAATCCGTTATGTCTCGTATTGGTAAACGTCCTATTCCCATTCCCCAGAAAGTTGCGATCGCAATTTCTGGTCAGCATGTGGTTGTGAAAGGTCCAAAAGGTGAATTGAGTCGTACACTTCCAAATGAAGTTGAAGTTCTTCAGGAAGGAGAAACTGTTATCGTTCGTCGGAGAGATGAATCGCGTGCTGCGCGGCAGCGCCACGGATTGTGTCGCACCCTCGTTGCTAACATGGTCGAAGGGGTTTCTCAAGGCTTTCAGCGTCGCTTAGAGATTCAAGGGGTTGGTTATCGAGCACAAGTTCAGGGGCGGAACTTAAGCCTGAGTGTTGGGTATAGCCACCCTGTTCAAATTGCCCCACCGGAAGATATTCAAATTGCTGTAGAAAACAACACGAATATTTTGATTAGTGGTATTGATAAAGAGGCTGTAGGTAACATTGCTGCCCAAATTCGTGCCATTCGTCCGCCAGAACCTTATAAAGGCAAGGGCATTCGATACGCAAATGAAGTGGTTAGACGCAAGGCTGGCAAGGCAGGGAAGAAATAGTCATGAGACAGTCTAAAAGAGAGTTAGTTCGTCGTCGTCACAGCCGAATTCGACGCAAAGTCTTTGGAACGGCAGAGCGTCCTCGTCTCTCGGTGTTTCGCTCTAATCATCATATCTACGCTCAAGTTATTGATGATACTAACCATCACACTCTGGCATCTGCGTCCACCCTTGATGCAGATATGAAGTCCGAATTAGAGTCGGGTTCTAACTGTGATTCGTCTGCTAAAGTTGGCAAACTAATCGCTCAACGCTTGTTGCAGAAGGGAATTAATCAAGTTGTCTTTGATAGAGGTGGCAACCTGTATCACGGTAGAGTCAAAGCTCTAGCGGAAGCTGCTCGAGAAGCTGGATTAAGTTTCTAATTAAAGTGTGTGGCTTTGAGTGATCAAAGATAGATTTTAGAGACGAAGCTAAGGCAAGAGTTTTAGGACTAAGAAAATGGCAAAGAGCAAAAAAAATAACCGAACTCGAGAGAAAGAGTCAGACTGGCAAGAACGCGTCGTTCAAATCCGCCGAGTTACAAAGGTTGTCAAAGGTGGTAAGAAATTGAGTTTTCGAGCCATTGTGATTGTTGGTAATGAGCGGGGTCAGGTCGGCGTCGGTGTAGGAAAAGCGAGTGATGTCATTGGTGCAGTTCGAAAGGGCGTTGCGGATGGCAAAAAACATCTAGTTAGTGTGCCACTGACCAAATCTAACTCAATTCCTCATCCTGTAAATTCCAGTGGTGGTGGAGCCAAAGTAATGATGCGACCTGCTGCGCCTGGAACAGGTGTAATTGCCGGTGGCGCAGTCCGTACGGTTCTTGAATTGGCCGGTGTTCGTAATGTTTTAGCTAAGCAGTTGGGTTCCAGTAACCCCTTAAACAATGCTAGAGCAGCTGCTAGAGCGCTTGCCTCCCTAAAAACATTTGCAGAGGTTGCAGAAGAGCGCGGTATTCCTATCGAGAGTCTCTACGCTTGATGCTGATTATCTGTTGATAACAGATGTTGGGTGTTTGTTTTGTTCGAAGGAATTCATCGGGTAGTGCTTCCGAGCCAGGCTAAGCATCTAAGTAAACCCTTCGTTAAGATGAGTAAATAAGACGTATGAGATTGTCAGAAGCAATACCTCAAGAAGGTTCCCGAAAGCGCCGTCGCCGCGTTGGACGAGGCATTTCTGCAGGGCAAGGTGCGAGTTGTGGATTTGGGATGCGGGGTCAAAAGTCTCGATCTGGACATAGCACTCGTCCAGGTTTTGAAGGGGGTCAGATGCCTCTCTACCGGCGTATTCCCAAATTGAAGCACTTCACTGTAATTAATCGTCAGCAGTACACCATCATCAACGTTGAAGATCTAGTGGGGCTGGCAGCCAATACAGAAGTGACTCTAGATTCTCTCATGGATGCTGGAATTCTGACAGCTGATGACGGTCCTCTCAAAGTTTTGGGCAATGGAGAGTTGACGGTTTCTTTGGTCGTAAAGGCGGCAGCTTTCACTGAATCTGCGCGTAGCAAAATCGAAGCAGCAGGTGGTAGTTGCCATTTGCTAAGCTAGCTCTATCAACTGGATAGGTTGATACATCGGCTATCAATTAGAGCGAATCCATAGAGGTATCTGTTCATGGTTGTCAGTAAAGACAAAGCTCCAAGCGCTCAGGAGACCTTCATGCAGATGGCGCAAGCAGCAGGACTGAGAGGTCGGCTGCTTGTCACTATTGGCATGTTAGTTTTAGTTCGCTTAGGGATTTTTATTCCAGTCCCAGGAATTGACCGAGCGGCTTTTCAGGAAGGGATTCAAGGTAGTGGACTCGGTAGTTTAATTGGGTTTTTAGATATATTTGCTGGGGGCGGTATTTCTGCGTTAGGAATATTCGCACTTGGCATTTTGCCTTATATTAATGCTTCCATCATTTTGCAGTTGTTGACGGCTGCATTGCCCAGTCTTGAAGATTTACAAAAGAATGAGGGTGAGGCGGGACGTCGCAAGATCTCTCAAATCACGCGTTACGTAGCTTTGGGTTGGGCTGTTATTCAGAGTGTTGGGATTTCAATTCTAGTTAGTCGATATGCTTTGGCTCCTGGACCTATATTTATTATTCAGACCGTTTTGGCTTTAACGGCTGGATCTATGTTTGTTATGTGGGTAGGGGAATTAATTACAGAGAGAGGAATTGGTAACGGTGCTTCCCTGCTAATTTTTCTTAGCATTGTATCGACGCTCCCTCGTTCTTTAGGTCAAACGATTGAGCTAGCTCAAGTAGGCGATCGCGGATTGGTCGGCGGCATTATTATTTTGCTTGCTGTATTTCTGATCATGATTGTAGGAATTGTTTTTGTCCAGGAAGGGACTCGACGAATTCCAATCGTTTCGGCGAAGCGTCAAGTCGGGCGTCGTCTATACCTTGAGAAGAGTAGTTATTTGCCGCTCAGACTGAATCAGGGTGGAGTAATGCCCATCATTTTTGCGTCTGCGGTTTTGTTTTTGCCAGCTTCACTAGCCCAATTTTTCCCAGACAATAAACTGGTTACTAACATAATCAATGCTCTAAACCCGGGGACATGGATTCATGTGGTAGTCTATCTGGTCTTAATTCTGTTTTTTAGCTACTTCTATGCATCACTGGTCGTCAATCCAGTTGATATGTCTCAGAATCTCAAAAAAATGGGCGCTAGCATCCCTGGTATTAGGCCTGGTAAGGCTACAAGTGAGTACATCGAAAGGATTCTAAATCGACTAACCTTTTTGGGCGCAATCTTCCTGGGTCTAGTGGCGATCGTCCCGACAGCGGTTGAGAGTGCGACTAATATTACGACTTTCAGAGGATTTGGAGCGACATCACTCCTGATTTTGGTTGGTGTAGCAATCGATACAGCAAAACAAATTCAGACTTACGTGATTTCTCAACGTTACGAGGGAATGGTGAAGCAGTAGTGGTTCGATTAATTTTTTTAGGTCCTCCAGGTGCTGGGAAAGGAACTCAAGCTAGTTTTTTGGCGCATTCGTGTGAGATTCCTCACATTTCAACCGGAGATATTCTTAGATCTGCGGTAGCTCAAAAGACAGACCTTGGTGTGAAAGCCCAGTCTTATATGGAAAAAGGGGAATTGGTTCCCGATCAATTGATACTCGATATGGTTCGCGATCGCCTTGAACAGTCTGACACTACAGGTGGATGGATTTTGGATGGGTTCCCTCGTACCGTTGTCCAGGCATCTTTTTTGGATGAGTTACTATCTGGAATCAGTCAGAAGTACGATTTCGTCTTGAATTTAGATGTTCCAGATGAAATTTTGGTTGAACGTCTTTTAGGAAGAGGACGATCTGATGACCATGAAGAAACCATTCGCCATCGTTTGAAAGTCTACCGAGAACAGACTGAACCCCTGATCGGTTTTTATCGCGATCGCAACCAATTACTCTCGATCGATGGCAATCAAGCCATTGAAACCGTTACCCAAGCCATCCATGCGTTGGTGGAAGCGTAGCTGTTCTGAAAATGTTTCGTAAAGATGTAACTTGCTGCCTGAAAAATTAATGTTCTGTCTTATCTGTGTGGGTAACGAATCTGTTTTGCTAAGGATTTGTTACTGTTATAGAGAGGATAGATAAAGCGATTTAAATTATTTAGTTTTAAACTAATCTGTTTAAGTCCTGACAACCTACACGCTAATCAAATTGAGGAAAACTGGCATTGTCTAAGCAAGATCTGATTGAGATGGAAGGAACTGTGACCGATTCATTGCCTAATGCAATGTTTCGAGTTGACCTGGATAATGGGTTTAATGTCCTGGCTCACATATCGGGGAAGATTCGCAGAAATTACATTAAAATCCTACCTGGCGATCGCGTGAAAGTAGAATTAACTCCCTATGATCTGACGAAGGGCAGGATTACATACCGTCTGCGTAAGAAATAACAGCGTTTTCGAGCCTTTTGATAAAGTTTGATGCTTCTGCTCGTGGAGTTAAGTCTGCTCTATCGAGATCGAGCCAAGTCTCGATAGATTTAGTGGTCTGACGAACGTGAGCATCGATAAACTTGTTGTATCAGAACACTCTTCTTTTTATTATTTCGTTTTTAATAAATATTTTTTGAAATGGAATGATTATTCAAAATTGTATATTCTGAAAAATGGTGAAAGCCCTTGAACTCCTTTGTTTCTTGACAATTGATTTCATAAGCTGATAGAATGTTTTGTTTGTAATGCTATAGCGAATTGAGAAATGAAGGTTCGAGCATCTGTTCGTAAAATTTGTGAAAAGTGCCGAGTCATCCGTCGTCGCGGCAGAGTCATGGTGATTTGCTCTAACCCCAAGCACAAGCAACGTCAGGGATAGGTTGCAAAGTTTTTGATGAAGATTTGGTCTGACCCAGCGTCATTTCATTTCTGGAGAGGGGCAGTTTAGGTACGAAATTAGGGAGTTATTAAGGTGGCACGAATTGCCGGAGTAGACCTTCCACGGGATAAACGTGTTGAGATTGGTCTGACATACATTTATGGTATTGGCTTAACCAGGGCAAAGCAAATCCTCGCTACAACTGGTGTCAATCCTGATACTCGTGTTAAGGATTTGAGTGACTCAGACGTTGCTTCGTTGAGAGAAGCTGTTGAAAACGATTATGAAGTCGAGGGTGACCTGAGACGCTTGGAGTCGATGAACATCAAGCGACTGATGGACATTGGTACGTACAGAGGACGGAGACATCGCGCAGGTCTACCAGTTAGAGGGCAAAGAACTCGTACGAATGCTCGAACACGTAGGGGTGGACGCCGCACTGTAGCAGGTAAGAAGAAGGCTCCCAGTAAGAAGTAATAACAAGATCGCCCAAAGGGTGTTCTTGTATCCTTGCTTCTTGGCTCTAACCAGCTGGCGTCGAATTTGCTCTATAGGGCTTGATTCCTTCAAAGCATTGAATTTAACAAATAGAAGGATCAGCTCTGGTTTGATAGACATTTAACTTTGTGAGATGATTTATGGTCCGGCAACCTTCTAAAAAGACTGGAGCAAAACGGTCTAAACGTCATGTTCCTAGCGGTGTAGCACATATTCAATCGACTTTCAATAATACGATTGTCACTATCACGGATACGAATGGTGAGGCAATCTCGTGGGCTTCTGCGGGTTCTAGCGGATTTAAGGGCGCGAAAAAGGGAACGCCCTATGCTGCACAAACTGCTGCTGAGAATGCTGCCCGCCGTGCAACTGACCAGGGAATGCGTCAGGTTGAGGTAATGGTAAGTGGACCTGGAGCAGGCCGAGAAACAGCGATTCGGGCTTTGCAGGGAGCCGGTCTGGAGATTACCTTAATTCGAGATGTTACCCCTATCCCTCACAATGGTTGTCGTCCACCCAAGCGACGACGGGTTTAAGCATCACATTCAACGCCAATATTGGAACTTATGTCGCTTTCACGTCTAGACAAGCTCAGTTGCTCAATGCTCGAAGACGTCCCTGGCTAAACCTATGAGTTTAGAAGGGTTGATGGAAAGCGTTAGAAGTTTGAAAATATTGTCTTAATTGCGGTTAAGGATAAGAGAGGTTGGGTCATGGCACAGTTTCAGGTTGAGTGTGTAGAGTCGGATACCGGAAATGATAGAGGTTTATATAGTAAGTTTGTTCTAGAGCCTCTAGATCGTGGACAGGGGATCACGGTTGGAAATGCCTTGAGGCGAGTTCTGCTCTCTAATCTTGAAGGTGCTTCTGTGACGGCGGTGCGTGTCGCAGGGGTCACTCATGAATTTATGACGATTCCTGGGGTTCGGGAAGATGTTTTAGACATTCTCTTGAATATGAAGGAAATCGTTTTAAAGAGTTATTCTTCTCAACCTCAAATTGGAAGACTAAGGGTAGAGGGACCAGCGACCGTTACGGCTGAGTTGTTTGAGCTTCCTTCGGAAGTCGAAGCCATCGACCCTTCCCAGTATGTTGCGACTGTTGCGGCGGGCTCCACTCTTGAGATGGAGTTCAGGATTGAGAAAGGTGTTGGCTATCGTTCGATTGAGCGAGGTCGGGATGATTCTGCCGCGCTTGATTTTCTTCAGATTGATTCTGTCTTCATGCCGGTCCGGAGAGTCAATTACACGATTGAAGATGCCAGAATTGGTGGTTCTCTTGAAAAAGACCGCTTAATCATGGAAGTCTGGACTGATGGCAGTTTGACTCCGGAAGAGGCTTTGAGTCAAGCCGCTAACATCCTGGTTGATTTATTTAACCCGTTGAAAGATATTACTTTTGACCAACTGGAAAAAGATTTTCAGGATGATGAAGATCCAACCAATCAGATTCCGATTGAAGAGCTTCAGCTTTCTGTTCGTGCCTATAACTGCTTGAAACGGGCACAGATCAATTCAGTGGCGGATTTGTTGGATTATACTCAAGAAGATCTTTTAGAGATTAAAAACTTCGGGGCGAAGTCCGCAGAAGAAGTCATTGAAGCGCTGCAAGATCGTTTGGGCATTACGCTGCCTCACGAAAAATCTGCGAAGCCGACCTAAGATTGAGCCACGGTTTCAGTATCTGAGCGAATATTTAAGCATTTCTGTTGTGAAACTTGTCTATATACTATGCGTCATCGTTGTCGTGTTCATCAACTGAGTAAACCCGCTGATCAGCGCAAAGCCCTGCTAAGAGCTTTGACTACAGAGTTAATCCGTCATGGTCGGATTACGACCACTAGAGCGCGAGCAAAAGCGGTTCGTTCTGTCGCTGATAAAATGATCTCCTTGGCAAAGGATGGCTCTTTGTCTGCCCGCCGTCAGGCTTTGGGATATATGTACGATAAGCAATTAGTTCATGCTTTGTTCGAGCAAGCCCAATCTCGCTATGGCGATCGCGAAGGCGGCTATACCCGCATCCTTCGTACCGTTAGCCGTCGGGGAGATAATACTGAAATGGCTATTATTGAGCTGACTTGATTAATATTGTTGTGAGTTTTCATGTCTGGTCTACCGTTACAGCCCAATGACGTTTTAACTAAAAGTGAAGCGGAAACTGATAAGTTTCAAAGAGTTGCCCTGGTTGTTCAGTACCTGGGCACTCATTTTCATGGCTGGCAACGGCAGTCTAATCAACGGACGGTTCAGGCAGAGATAGAGCGTGCTATCCAATCAGTATCAGGCTCTTGCGTTACACTTCATGGTGCCGGTAGGACAGATACAGGAGTTCATGCAGCTGCGCAAGTTGCTCATTTTGATGTACCTGATTTAATTCCTGCTCATCGCTGGGCAGATATTTTGAATCATCGATTGCCTGAAGATATTGTGATTCGAGGTTCGGCTCCCGTTGGTCGTCGTTGGCATGCTCGCTTTTCAGCGATCTGGCGGCGATATCGATATACGATCTATACTGATGCCCGACCTAACTTATTTGTCCGTTCTTTTTCCTGGCATTATTACTACGAACCTTTGGATGTGTCGTTAATCCAAGACGCACTCAACCCGATGCTGGGGCTTCACCATTTTGCAGCGTTTCACCGTGCTGGCTCTCATCGAGGTCATTCTTGGGTGGAGATTCAAGCTGCAACTTGCATTCGTCGAGGTTCTTTTATTGAGATAGAGCTTCAGGCGAGTGGTTTTCTTTATGGAATGATGCGCCTATTAGTTGGCATACTGGTTGAAGTCGGTCGAGGCTGGCGATCGCCAGAGCACTTCACTGAGCTTTGGAAAGGGCAGCGCCGAGATGAGGTTAAGTATGCGGCTCCACCTCATGGGTTGTGTTTATTAAGGGTGGGGTATCCAGACTTTCCGTTTCCACCCAACATTTGGTTTGATACTCAACCTAAGTTTCAATTTTCAGAGGAAGTTTCGAGTCTAAGTGTTGTGTGACCTAAGCGTTGGTCGTCCCCGAATAGCCGTTATAACCCACCATCTTTTTGACATTTTTGAAGTTGTTGAACAAATCATGAACGAAACTTATCTCCCGCCTGTAAGCTCAATTGAGCGAAATTGGTATGTTGTAGATGCTACCGATAAACGCTTGGGTCGTTTGGCAAGCGCTGTGGCTCTAATTTTAAGAGGCAAAAACAAACCCACCTTTACTCCTCACCTGGATACGGGTGACTTTGTTGTGGTTATCAATGCTGAAAAGGTAGAGGTAACGGGTAAAAAGCGGTCGCAAAAACTCTACCGTCGTCACTCCGGTCGTCCAGGTGGTATGAAGGTCGAGACTTTTTCCAAGCTACAAGCTCGTCTTCCTGAGCGAATTATTGAGCAAGCAGTGAAAGGGATGTTGCCTAAAAATACACTAGGACGACAGCTGTTTACTAAGCTTAAGGTCTATGCTGGCTCTGATCATCCTCATCAAGCCCAGAAGCCCCAAGTTCTGAACATTGAGACAATTCCTGGAGTGAAGAATTAATGCAAGCTACAGAAAAGACAGATCGAGTCATGTACATGGGAACAGGTCGCCGTAAATCTGCGATCGCACGAGTTCGATTGGTTCCTGGTAACGGGCAGCTGACGATTAATGGCAAACCTGGAGACCTTTATCTCCAATTCAATCCCACCTATCTAGCGGTTGCAAAGGCTCCGTTGGAAACGCTGGGGTTGGAAGGTGAGTACGACATTCTTGTGAATGCTCACGGTGGTGGTTTGACAGGTCAGGCCGACTCTATTCGTTTGGGAGTTGCTCGTGCCCTTTGTCAACTCGATCCAGAAAATCGTAAACCTCTTAAAACCGAAGGGTACTTGACCCGTGACCCACGTGCGAAAGAACGGAAGAAATACGGTTTGCACAAAGCCCGTAAGGCTCCTCAATACTCTAAGCGCTAATTGTGTTTGGTTTTTACGTGTTTCTCCCCAGTTCTCGTAAACGCCAAGTCAATTGCTAAGGAGAAATGAGTCTCGTTAGAATGAACAAAAAATTAGATTCTGAAGTTAAGAGCAAAGACCATGCCTAAGCCCGATATCCACCCGAAGTGGTACCCAGACGCTAAAGTTTACTGTAACGGTGAAGTTGTCACCACAGTCGGCTCTACGAAGCCTGAATTACATGTTGATGTGTGGTCTGGAAATCATCCGTTCTATACCGGAACCCAGAAGATCATTGATACTGAAGGGCGCGTAGAACGCTTCTTGAGAAAGTACGGAATGATGGATGCGACCCAAGGTTCAGTAGATACGTCAAAGTCTAAGAAGAAGTAGCTCTTTGTAAGTTAACCATAGGATCAGTTTGAACTTTCGACCTTCTGGTTGAATGTTAGAACAGACCTTTTGGAACTAAAGCAATTACTTCTGTCCACGGATCTGGATGTTTTGACACTATGGCTGAGACTTATTTATTAGACAAGCTAAAGTCTGTTGAACAGACCTTTGATGAGTTAACTCGAAGGTTAGCAGATCCTGATGTGGCGACTGACCCGGACGAATTTCAGCGAATTGCCAGGGCACGCTCTTCCTTGGAAGAAACGGTTGATACGTTTGTTTTATGGAAAAAAGCTCAGGAAAATTTGGAGGGGACGAAGTCGATTCTTAAAGAGTCTGCATCTGACCCAGAATTGAGAGAGATGGCTGCCCTTGAGATTGATGACCTGGAAGAAGAAATTGCATCTTTGGAAAGCCGCCTGAAAGTTTTATTGCTCCCCCGTGACCCCAATGATGATAAAAACATCATGCTTGAGATTCGGGCGGGAACGGGTGGTGATGAAGCTAGCATTTGGGCGGGTGACTTGCTGCGCATGTATTCTCGCTATGCAGAGAATCAGAACTGGCGTGTGAAACTGGTCAGTGAGTCAACCGCAGATATGGGTGGCTTTAAAGAAGCAATTTTAGAAATTCAGGGAGAACGGGTTTATAGTAAGTTGAAGTTTGAGGCTGGTGTTCATAGGGTACAACGTGTTCCTGTAACCGAGGCTGGGGGAAGGATTCATACTTCGACCGCAACCATCGCCATTATGCCTGAGGTTGATGAGGTTGAGGTTGAGATTGATGCTAAAGATATTGAGCTGACAACTGCTCGATCGGGTGGAGCCGGTGGACAGAACGTGAACAAGGTGGAAACCGCCGTTGACCTGTTTCACAAACCGACAGGAATTCGAATTTTCTGTACAGAAGAGCGATCGCAACTGCAAAACCGCGAACGAGCTATGCAAATCTTGCGTGCCAAGTTGTACGACATTAAGATGCGGGAGCAACAAGAAGCAGTGACTTCGATGCGGCGATCGCAGGTCGGCACAGGTGCACGGTCTGAGAAAATTCGCACTTATAATTACAAAGATAATCGGGTGACCGACCATCGCTTGGGGCAGAACTTCACGCTGACCCCTGTTTTGGAAGGGGATATTGAAACGATTATCCAATCCTGCATCACGCAAGATCAGCAAGAGCGTTTAGCAGAAATGGCAACATCCGATTCTCCTGTTGTGTCTATCTAAACATTTCAATGGCTCGTTTTTTGCATCTAGCCGATATTCATCTTGGGTTCGATCGCTATGACAGCAAAGAACGGACTCAAGATTTTTTTTATGCCTTTCAAGATGCATTAGAAAAGTATGCGATCGCTGAACAGGTAGACTTTGTTGTGCTCTCTGGAGACTTATTTGAGCATCGCAACATCCAGCCTGGAACACTCAATCAGGCTCAGATTTGCTTGCAAACCCTGCGAGATGAAAATATTCCGGTTCTGGCAATTGAAGGCAATCATGACAACCGACCTTACGGGACTAAAACGAGTTGGTTGCGCTATCTAGCCGATTGGGGTTTATTGACGTTATTAGAGCCTGGAGATGTTGCTGCGGGTGAACCGTTCTATTCCGCTTGGGATGGGAGACGTGGGGGATACGTTGATTTAGAGTGTGGTGTACGAGTTTTGGGTTCTAATTGGTACGGAGCAACTGCACCCAAAGCCATCGAACAAATCTCAGCCATGATTCGAGAGTTACCACCGGGACCCGATCACACGATTCTTCTGTTTCACCACGGTTTAGAAGGTCAAATTTCCCGATATTCGGGTGCACTCCGCTATTCAGAAGTGTTGCCATTAAAAGAAGTAGGGGTCGATTATCTGGCGTTAGGGCACATCCACAAAAACTACGAAGTTGAGGGATGGATTTTTAATCCGGGGGCAGTTGAAGCCAACAGTGTAGAGGAAAGTCGATTTGAACGCGGCGTTTATCTGGTGGACATCGACAAGACTGGCATTAAAGCCCAACTTAAACAAGATTATCGTCAACGCCCCATCGTCAGATTGTGGTACACAACTCGGGGTTCAGAGACATTAGAAGACGTTGAACAAGGTGCGATCGCCATGGTGCAGGACGCGATCGCAGCTGGTCGGATTGATCCCACCCAGGTGCCGATTGTGGAATTGAAAATTGATGGACAAGTTGGATTTGAGCGTTTAGATTTAGATGTTCGAAAATTGCGACAGCAACTTCAGCACCTGAGTAATGCTTTGATTTTTTTGCTGAAGTATGAGGTTGATTCGACAACCTATGTTTCCCATGCTTCCGAGGATGCGACCCGTTTACAGATCGAGCAAGAAATTTTTATAGATTTGCTGAGTGCTAATAATCTTTATAAAAAACGGGCAGGAGACTTGGCAGAGGGCATTATTGAACTTAAAAATCGACAGCTGGACGGCCAAGCAGAACCGGATCTATACGAGTTTGTTCAGACGTTATTGCTTGACTCAACGATGTCTTAGGCGATTTCTAGAAAAGGTCATCCCATAAAAACGTAGGGCGAGGCATGCGAACCATGATTTTTGCCATTAACCAAAGCCTATCTAACGAATGCTTCACCTCTACAGAGGTAAAACCTTTTTCAGAAATATTCTTAATTAGAGTATGACTTTCTTTGATGTCCATCGCTTGAACTCTGATTTACAACACTGGCTTACCATCCAGTAATGAGTACAATGGGGTTGTATATAGATATATGTAGCAACTACTCCGAAGTGCATATAGACTTCCGGCAAAACAGAGTTATCTAAACTTTGCAATTCGGATGGGTTAGGCTTTAGAATTTCTTAAGATTTAATTTGAGAATTGCTCCTCATCTCTGCTCTGGTTGAGAGAAGAAGTGGTTGATTGATCTGTGTCGTTTGCTTGGAGCCATTTGATGCTAAGACTAGAGCACATCAGTAAAATTTATTCTACGGGCGAAGTCTTAAAAGACGTCAACTGGGAAGTGAAGTCTGGGGATCGGGTCGGGTTGGTCGGAGTGAACGGTGCTGGCAAATCGACACAACTTAAAATTATCACGGGAGAGATCGAACCCACGAGCGGTAATATTGTTCGCCCCGCCAGTTTGCGTATTGCCTACCTGAATCAAGAATTTGATATTGATCCCCAACGAACGGTACGGGAAGAGTTTTGGCGAGCATTTGCAGAGGCGAACCAGGTTCATGAAGAGTTGGGTCTGGTACAACGGCAAATGGAAACTGCTGATCCAGACTTGCTGGATCAATTAATTCATCAGCTCGATCGCGCTCAGCGAAAATTTGAAGCGCTGAATGGTTATGGTTTGGAAGCAAAGATCGAGAAAATTTTGCCAGAAATGGGATTTGACTCAGAAGATGGCGATCGCCTCGTCAGTGCCTTTAGCGGGGGCTGGCAAATGCGGATGAACCTGGGGAAAATTTTGTTGCAAGAGCCTGATTTGCTGTTGTTGGATGAACCGACCAACCACCTCGATCTAGAAACGATTGAATGGCTGGAAGTTTATCTCAAGGGACTCACCACTCCAATGGTGATTGTTTCCCATGACCGGGAATTTCTCGATCGCCTCTGTACCCAAATTGTAGAAACTGAGCGGGGTGTTTCCACAACATATTTGGGCAATTACAGTGCCTATCTCCAGCAAAAAGAAGAACTGCAACAGGCGCAATTGAGTGCTTACGAGCGCCAACAGAAAGAAATTGAAAAACAGCAAGTATTTGTCGATCGCTTTCGTGCCAGTGCAACCCGTAGTACCCAGGCGAAAAGCCGGGAAAAACAGCTCGAAAAGATAGAACGAATTGAAGCACCCGTCGATGGTCTAAGAACGCTTCACTTTCGGTTTCCCCATGCACCTCGCAGCGGACGTGAGGTGGTCATTATTGAAGGGTTGACTCATCTGTATGAAGACAAGATTTTATTTTTAGGGGCAGAGTTACTGATTGAAAGAGGCGATCGCGTTGCTTTCTTGGGACCGAATGGATCTGGGAAATCAACGTTGTTGCGGTTAATGACCGGGTCAGAAAATCCAATTGAGGGCACGATTAAGTTAGGGGATCATAACGTAATCCTCAGTTATTTTGAACAAAATCAAGCCGAGGCGCTGGACTTAGAGAAAACGGTCGTCAATACGATTCATGATGAAGTTCCCGATTGGACGGACGAAGAAGTTCGAACATTATTAGGGCGATTTTTGTTTAGTAAAGATACTGTTTTTAAGCAGGTTCTTGCGTTAAGTGGTGGCGAAAAAGCACGATTGGCACTGGCAAAAATGTTGCTTCGTCCGGCTAACTTGCTAATTTTGGACGAACCTACGAATCATCTGGACATTCCTGCCAAAGAGATGCTGGAAGAGGCGATTCAGAATTATGATGGCACTATTATTGTGGTGTCTCATGATCGATATTTCATCTCTAAAGTGGCAAATAAAATTGTTGAAATTCGAGATGGCGAATTAAGATTGTATCGAGGTGACTATCACTATTACCTGGATAAAACGGCAGAAGAAAAAGAGAAAGCGAAGCTAGAAGCAATTGCAGCTGAAAAAGCTGAGAAGGTTGCGGCAAAACGAGAGAAACAAAAGCAAAAAGAAAAAGCCAGAAAAGGCTAAAGTGAACTCTATTCTCAACTCATTCAACTTTTTGAGTAGGCTCAGGTAGAGTTTAAAACTGAGTGATATTATTGCTGAGAGATTATTCAACGGAAGGGCTACCTGCATGGCACAAGCGCCGATTTCACCCGTGGTGCTGGTTATCCTTGATGGTTGGGGTTATCGCGAGGATGCAGATGGTAACGCGATCGCCGCTGCTAAAACACCCATTATGGATAGCCTTTGGTCTGTTTACCCAAAAACATTAATTCATACATCTGGGAAGAATGTTGGGTTGCCCGATGGGCAGATGGGTAATTCAGAGGTTGGGCATCTTAACATTGGTGCCGGACGAGTGGTTCCGCAAGAATTGGTTCGCATTTCCGATGCTGTCGAAGATGGGACATTGCTGAGCAACTCAGCGCTGCTCAAGGTTTGTCATACCGTTCATGAGAACCAGAGCAAGCTGCACCTGGTTGGGCTGTGCTCAGAAGGCGGCGTACATTCTCACCTCAGTCATCTTCTGGGGTTGCTAGAGCTTGCCAAGGATCAGAATATTTCTGAGGTGTGCATCCATGTGATTGCAGATGGGCGAGATACCAAGCCTACGGACGCTGTGAACGCGGTGCAGCAGATTCAAGAGCACATCGATCAGCAGGGTATAGGACGGATTGTAACGCTGAGTGGGCGTTATTACAGTATGGATCGCGATCGCCGCTGGGATCGTACCCAGAAAGCCTATGACGTGATGACGCAAGATGGCGCTGGAACAGGTACAACTGTCGTTGAAGCGGTTCAGGCGGCATACGATGAGGGCATCACGGATGAGTTTATCTTGCCTGTCCGATTGGCACCAGGTGCGGTAGAGCCAGGGGACGGCATGATCTTTTTCAACTTCCGCCCAGATCGGGCGCGACAACTGACCCAAGCCTTTGTTGATCCAGAGTTTTCGGGGTTTGAGCGATCGCTGATTCAACCCTTAACCTTTGCTACCTTTACCCAATACGATCCGTCCTTTCCAGTTCTGGTCGCCTTTGAACCCCAAAATCTCAATAACATTCTGGGACAAGTGATCGCTCAGAACGGTCTCAAGCAGTTTCGTACAGCGGAGACTGAAAAATATGCCCATGTAACTTACTTTTTTAACGGTGGCATCGAAGACCCGTTTGAGGGAGAAGATCGAGAACTCATTCCTAGCCCAATGGTGGCAACCTACGATCGCGCACCGATTATGTCTGCGGATCAAGTGACAAAAGTGGTCGCCGCTGCCGTCGAAAAGCAAATTTATGCTCTGATTGTGGTGAACTATGCCAACCCTGACATGGTGGGGCATACAGGTAAGATGGATGCTACTGTGACGGCATTGGAAGCCGTTGACCAGTGCTTGGGGCGACTCCTGGAAAGTGTCAGTAAAGTGGGTGGCACAACGTTGATCACTGCCGATCATGGCAATGCGGAGTTGATGTGGGACGAAGATCACAACCCCTGGACAGCGCACACGACTAACCCTGTCCCCTTTATTTTGATCGAAGGTGAACAGCGCAAGATTCCAGGTCATGGAACTGATGTTTCACTGCGGTCTGGGGGGCGGCTGTGTGATATTGCACCAACAATCTTGGAGATCTTAAAACTGCCTCAACCCGTTGAAATGACGGGGCGATCGCTGCTTGAACCTGTGGGTTTTGAAGTTCGTGCTAATCGCACACCCGTGCGCGTATCTCTTTAAGGTTTGACGCGCAATTCCTGTTTTGAAGCACTGACTTGAAATTGTGGATTTAATAGAACCTTATCCCTTTCGGGAGAGTGACGGCGGAGCCGTCACTCTCCCGAAAGGGATGACAGATCATTGAACGGGTGATCCTGAGGGAACGTTGCCAGATAGTAACACCCTGACTAGCCCATGACCCCCTTCACCAAAGTCTGTAAAATGTAATTAGGTTTACTGCTTTAGATTTTCTCGACGTTTTACCTGGACTACTGCTATGACTCTCGTCAATATTGCCCAAACTATTTGGGCTTTGTCTGCCCTTGGTTTAATCATTCTGGTGTTGCTCCATAGTCCCAAGGGAGATGGTCTGGGAGGTCTGGGAGGTCAGGCTCAACTCTTTACCAGTACCAAGAGCGCCGAGACCACTCTAAACCGAGTGACATGGACGTTGACTGTGCTGTTTATGGGGCTGACGGTCATTTTGAGTGCAAACTGGTTAAATCCACCTGCTAGCTAAGTCGGTGAGAGCCGTGATGCGCTGGTTGTTGACTCTCAAACGTAGTTGTTTCTATGTCAGTCTGCTTCTTGCGTCGATCCTGATTGTGCTTGTCGGGCAGTATCCGGGGCAAGAACCGAGTGTTGCTCAAGATCTGCCGCCTGTGACTCAGCAGGTCGTGCCGGAACTGCACGTTCATCCGTTGCCGTTGACCTTAGAACAGTGGCAGGATCCAACGAACTCAGGGGACTATTTTTCTGACATTCGAGCAACGTCTGTGGGGTATCTGGTTTGGTCAAGTTTTCCAATTAAGGTTTATCTCGAAACAGCGATTCCGACATCGCCACCGTCACCGTCCGTCTTACCGGCTCAACAGCAAGCTCAAGCCTGGACCGATGCAGTGCGTCAGGCGATCGCAGAATGGTCAGTTTATTTGCCGCTAGAAATTGTTGCTACGGCTGAGGAAGCAGATATTGCGATTTGGCGACGGACTCCTCCTCTGCAACGCGAGGGAGGGATCTTGCGTGCCCGTTCTGCCGAAACTCGCTATGAGTTGTATATCCGTCGTTCAGATGCGATGTCGGATCATTTGGCGCATCGGTTTACCCTGTTACTGCGTCCTGACCAAACCCCAGACTATACCCGAGCCGCTGCACGTCACGAGTTAGGACATGCTCTAGGACTGTGGGGGCATAGCTCTGTGGCAACAGATGCTCTGTATTTTGCTCAGGTTCGCCATCCACCCCCGATTTCTACAAGAGATGTGAATACGCTGAAACGGGTCTATGAACAGCCGACGCGCTTGGGCTGGTCCGTTGTGCCCAGCCCTTAGTTAACGCTAGTGCTTTGTCAAGTATTTTCTGACGGGTAATGTGCCGCGCTTCGCGCGGCACATTACCCGTTTTAACCATCAATTTTTAATTGACAGACCACTAGTTAGCTTCTTCATAATCGTGGGCATAGGTGATATCGCACATATATCTGTAGATGGAATGGGAGCCGCAGGCTACCCCGGTCATCTCAAATCTGGGATCGAGCAATGTTGTGCGGTGCCCTCGATTAGAAACACCATCATCAATTAATAACTGCATCACATGCCATTGAGCGGTGTTGATCGGAGAATAGCTAATGTTTTCTCCAGCAACACTTTCGTTTGGGGTATTGTCCCAGCGGCCGTAGCGGTTAATGCGGTCGAACGGGCTACTGCCATCGCTGCCATAGTGTCCGGTCAAACCCTTTGGACCCATATCATTGAGGTGATCATCCGCTCCTAAAGATAATCCTCGTGAGGGACGGAGAGGAGGGAGGGAAGGTGTATTTCGCAGTTGGGCGATCGCTTCTAAGACTACGTCAGCACCTTCATGGGTGAGTAAGGGCGTCTGTCCCGGCATTCGCAATAGATTTCCATGAAAATAGGGCAACAGATTTTCCAACCGTTCAGCATAGGCAGCAGGATCTTGCCGCAAACGATTGGTTTCAGCAATAATCTCGCGTTCTAAATCTGAGAGGTAGTCGGCATTTAGCTCAGCGGTTGCCGGTACTGCTGTGGTTTCAGAGTCAGGAATAGGGGCATCGGGCACTTTAGGTTCGACTGGGGTCGTGTCTGATGGCGAGATGCGCGTATACAGATCCATCTCATTCGAGTTTTCACCCTGGGCGTGGCGATCGGATGGGTGCTGGCGATCGGATTGGCGCTGGTGATCGGATTGGCGCTGGTGATTGGATTGGGGTTGATCTGCATCGGCTACATCGGTTGAGGCAACAGAAGGTGCTTCCATTGGCTGGTCAGTGTACTCGGTTACAGCCCCGACCAAGCATAGGTTTGCCTGATGCGACGCATCGCCACATGCCACCCCGATAAACCCATACTCTGGGCTAAGGAGGGTAGTTCGAGCGTGACGAGATGGATTGCCATCATTCAGAATTGCCAGCAATACGGTATGTTCTGGGGTGTAATTGCCATGACTTTGAATTTCGATCGCTTGACCACTCCATTGCCCGTAGCGATTGAGGCGATCGCCCAAGCGATTACTACCGTCTGATCCGCTTGTCATTGCATTCAGATGATCATGAGCTGCCTGAGCGATCCCTAGAGAGTTATGGAGGGGTGGCAGAGGATCTAGTGATCGCAGAAAAGCGATCGCCTCGTCTAATGCTGCAACGCCCTCATAGGTGCGAAGCCGACCCTCTCCCGGTAAAGTCAAAATGTCATGGTCGTAGGCAGGACGAAGGGTTTCCAGCCAATCGGCATAGGCACTGGGATTGGTGCGAATTTGATTAATCGTATCGGCGATCGCTAGGGCTTGCGACTCTACGTCTGCTGTGGGTTGAGAATAGGAGTTAGCAGGATGTGGGCGAGCGCTAATCTGTTCTAAATGGGAAGATCCGCTAGAATTAGTTGGCGTTGTAGCAGCCTGGGTGATAGGTGTATGGACAAAGGCTAACGGGAGCGCGATCGCGAGCAAGGGCGATGGAACCAGACGGAGGGTATGCGCAAATAGCGAATCAATCAGCTTCATAAAAGATTGGGTACTGGATATTGACCTAATCGGTGTGCAATAGGGCTGATATGCAACAACTGCGTCCACAAAATGCAAAAAAATAGGTACGCACCCAGGCTCTATTGTGTATAAAAAAAGCCTGACCTAATATCCGCGAAATTGCTTAAAATTCTTCTTCTAATCTTAATTTCCGCTGCTGGCATCTTAGATCCGGATATGTGAAGGAAGTTGGATTGTCCCATACCTTATTTCGGCGTGGTGGGGCGCAGAGCGCCCCACCACGCCATTTCTCGCTATATGCCATCGATGAGTGATACCGATATGAAATCCGAATTCAACGAATCACGTACGATTGAGCGCCTCGCGAAGCGAGGCGCTCAATCGTGATCTGTGCGATCGCTACGTTAACTGGGGATGACGTGTTGGGGTCGGAAACACGTCACTTGTTCCTCAATCCTTTAGAGAGGGGTTCCTCAATCCTTTAGAGAGGGGCTTGGATCAATTTGGATCGCGATCGGTTTCTAAAATGTGCCGGATCAACTCTGCTACGCCAGCCCCTCGTTCGGCTTGAGTGATCCAATCAACCTGTTGTTTGACTGGGGGCAGGGCATTGGCAACGGCGACAGAAAAGCCACAGATCTCTAAAAATGCCCGGTCGTTTTCGGCATCGCCCACGCCCACCGTCTGATGCAGCGATAAATCCATTTCGGCTAAGACAGCAGATAAGCCAGAGGCTTTATCGACCCCCGTTGGCAGCACCATGACAGCAGCTTTGTTGGTGATGATGTGCAGATCGAGCGCTAACTCTTGAATCGCTGCTTTGACCGTTTCGCCGTGGGGTTGCCAGGTAGATATGATGACTTTGCCTATGCCCAGAGGACTGACCTGGCGATCGCTCAACCATTTGACCAGATCTGTATTGGCGGGGGGAGCCAGCAGGTGTTCGAGTTGAGTAGCGGGTTGATAAAGCAGTGCGCCATTTTCAGCCACCACCCAGTCAAAGTGAGCCAACGGCGGAAAAATCTCGATCAATTCATCGACCTGTCGCCCGGTAATTAAAATCAGGCGGCGTCCAGAATTTCGCCAGTGTTCCAGAGCGACTACGGTTGCCTCATCCACATAGCTTTTTGTCGCAAGGGTGCCGTCATAGTCGGTTGCAAGGACGAGGTATTTCATACCCATCAACGTTGATGAATGGGAATATCAATCATAAAACTAGACCCCATTTTGGGTTCTGAAACGCATTGGAGAGAACCACCATGCTTTTCTGTCACGATTTGGTAGCTAATAGAAAGCCCCATGCCGGTGCCTTTGCCAATAGGTTTTGTTGTGAAAAAGGGATCGAATAACCGCTGCCGAATATGCTCTGGAATTCCAGAACCATTATCAGCCAGGCAAATGCGAACTTGCTTGTTTTCCAATAGCTCTGTGGTAATCGTGATGCTGGGTCGAAATGTTTTATTGATTGCAAATTTTTCTTCTAAGGCATCAATAGCATTACTGAGAATGTTCATAAAAACTTGATTGAGCTGCCCAGCGTAACATTCGACTTGAGGTAGATTACCGTATTGTTTTTTGATCTGAATTTCAGGATAGTCAGGGGTTGCTTTCAGGCGATTTTGCAAAATCATCAAAGTACTATCGATGCCTTCATGGATATTGACAGCTTTCATTTCAGCTTCATCCATGCGGGAAAAGGTGCGGAGTGATGCCACAATTTTGTGAATCCGATCGGCTCCCACTTTCATCGATCGCAGCAGTTTGGGTAAATCTTCGAGCAGAAAATCTAGATCGATGGCTTCGACTGCCGCGTGAACTTCGGGAACGGCATGAGGATAGTGCTTTTGATAAAGTTTCAACACCTTCAACAGATCCCCGATATAGGCATTGGCGTGGGTGAGATTGCCATAGATGAAATTGACCGGGTTGTTGATTTCATGCGCCACACCTGCCACCAGTTGCCCCAGGCTAGACATTTTCTCACTTTGGATCATTTGTGCCTGTGTGCGTTGCAATTCTCTCAGGGCACGCCCCAATTCTTTGGCTTTGGCACGGCTTTGAGCATAGAGCTCGGCCTGGTTGAGTGCGATCGCCAACTGATCCATAATCGCTTGCAACAGCTCGATCTCTGCCTCATCCCAATCACGCGCCTCAGTGCTATGGCTACAGAGCATGACGCCAATGCGACCCGATGTCGTTTGCATGGGCATGGCTAGCAATGACTTGTAGCCGAGTTGGTGCAAAAATGCCTGGGAGGCTTGATCTGCAATGGCATCGATGTCGGGAATTTGCAGCATGTTGAGCTGTAAAATTTGAGCGGCGATCGCCCCAGATTGAGACACGGCATAACATCCGGTTAAATCTGCCAATCCGCTAGAGCGGGACTCTTTGACAATTTCCCAGCATGGTTCCGCCATATCGGAGCGATACCAGGCAAAATCACACCGATCGACTTGTAGAATCGGCTGCACCCCTTCCAGTGTGCTGCCTAAAATCATATCGAAATCGAGGGAATTGCGAATTTGGCGAATCAGTTGATTCAACAATTGTTCTCGTTGTGCCTGCTCTCGCAGTTGTTGTTCAGAATGACGCAGGGCTTCTTCGGCAGATTTGCGATCGCTAATATCGCGGGAAATGGCAATCAAGCCGATTAAATTACCATCAGTATCGTAATGAGGTGATTTGGTCGTGAGAAAGGTATGCAGGTTGCCTTGAACCAGGAGATTTTCTTCAAAGGTTTTAGTCAGACGCGTGGCAAAAATGCTCTGATCAAGCACCATAATGGCGTCAGCCATCTCTTCCGGGAAAATGGCGATGTCAGTTTTGCCAATAATATCGTCTGCCGATATGCCTAACACTCGCCGAAATGAGGTGTTGACCAACACATATTGGCTCTCTAAGTTTTTAACAAAAATGAGATCATTGGTGCCATTAATCACCCCGTTCAACAGGGTATAACTTTGTTGCAAGGCTCGGGTTCGTTCTTCGACCCGATCTTCTAAAACTTCGTTGAGGTGTTCCAAGGCTTCTCGCGATCGCTTCCGTTCGGTGATGTCTGCACCAATCGAGAGAATGCCTGTAATTTCACCATCTGTTGCCAATAAAGAAATGTTGTACCACTCGCAGGTAATGAGGCGACCATCTTTTGTACAATTTTCATTGATGCTGAGGGCATCGCTAGTGTGTAACAGTGCCCGAGTCAGGGTTTGCTGCACTTGTGGACGACCAGCGGCGGGCACAGTTAATTGATCAATATACTGACCCAGAGCTTCGCTTTTACTGAACCCGAAAATGCGTTCTGCGGCAGGATTCCAGTCTGTAATCAAAAAATGGGGTGTGGTTTCGATAATGGCTAAAGGACTGCGTTCAATTAATAGAGCCAGTTTCTTTTGGGCTTGTTGCAATTTAGAGACAGAAGCGGCGTTCGCCTGGATCAATTGGGATGTCCGTTCTCCAATTTTGCCTTCGAGATGGTCTTCAAGTTGCTGGCAGCGATCCTGCATCTGACTGTGTTGAATGGCGATCGCCAGTTGTACAGCGAGATATTCTAACCATCGGCATTCACTCGCTTGCCACGAGTACTTGATAGAACAATGGTCAATCACCAACACACCCCAGAGAGACTTGGCTATATCGGATTTTGGGTCAGTTGGGTGAAGCCCTGCCACCGTGGAGAGAATGGGGATTTCAATCCGACTCATCACTTCAGATAACGCATCCAAGTCATCTTCTTGCTGGCGATAGTGGGGATGGGGGGGGGTACTGATGTGGAGGTGTCCATCTTGCAACTGTTGCCAATGACCGATTGGATCTATCCAGTTTAATGTTGGCAACGGTTTCGGTAGACAAGGATAGCCTTCGGCAACCGACTTGGCTACGATCACGCCTCCTTTCCCCGTTTTCAAGCGGTAGATCGCTACCCGATCTGCCTGGAACAGTGCCTGAATCTCAGTGGTTGCCGTCTGAAAAATGTCGTCTAGATGGGTAGACTCTCGCATACAGCAAGCGATCGCCATCAGACGCTCAATCATCTGATGAGGGTCAAGCTGGAAAGAAGGGTGGTCTTCATTTTGCATAGCACAACATGTTTGGGCAAACCCGATCGCTGGGAGTGGATGGGATGGCTAAAGGCGATCGCAAGTTGGCTTTGACCACCATTCGCATAGAGATCTCGTCTGTAGCGCTTTGCGCTCGACTAGAAATAGATTATTTCTTGAAAGCTATGCTCTACGTGGCTTTTAAGAAATAATCTGTGCTCCACTCGATTGAAAATCGCTATGTGAATGACGAGGGCAGAGAAATTGAGCGTACACGGATGCCAAAGGGATAGGGTCTGCCAAATGATGCATCGTACAGAGCTATCAAAACCTGATTTTGTCTGAAGAGCGTAGATTTTATTTAGGATTGTAGATTAATTAACCTGTCTTTTGGAGAAAGCAGCGGAGCCACTGTTCTTTCGAAAAGAATTGCGATTTATTAAATCCACGATCCTCAATATGTGAATGTCATCCCTAAAATCGTTGAGCGCACCCAATTCTTCGCACAACGTTGCTGTCAAGTTGTTGTGGTACCTCATTCTAGTAGACCATTCGGCGATTCGGTATGAGTTGAGCCTGCGGCAGAGGCATAGTCTATTTCATTTAAATATTGTGGGCAATAGTGGGTGATGCCGCCATATAACAGAACGTTGGAGATTGACACCATGAGCCTTCTGGCTTCTGGGTCAGAGTAGCCTGCGGCAAGCTGGTCTACACCGTGTTGGATCTGGTTCAGGCTGACTCCGTGATCGAGTCGCGCACAAAAATCTTGCGCTGCAAAAATTTTGGCATCGTCAGACAGAATATTGGCAGGAATTTGCTCACGTTCAAAATGTTGCTCGATCCACTGCAAAAACTGTAGGTCGCTTGCCGAATAGCTCGCTTGATGGTTGGTTTGGGCGTAGGCAGAACTACTAGTAAAAAGAGCGATCGCACTTAAAAAGCCTGCCGTCAACTGTCGCATAGTGTAATATCTCTCGAACGTTAGCTAAAAATAGTTTGCCCTGTGGCACAAACAACTCTGCAAACCAGGCGGATTGATCATAAAAAACATGCTTCCGTTCTGCCGTATCAAACTTGGCATTGCTGAATCCTGGTATGAATAAATCTCTGGCAGCTCAGCTTGGGCAGGGGCTGTGCCCCCGGACAGAGGTTCCACCCCTGCACCCCGTCCGAACCGAAACGCATGGTGCTATAAAGCCATCAGTGGCTCACACGCAACGCTCTTAATGCTAAGAGCTGGAGGGCTTCCGTCGGAAGCTCTCCAGCTCTTAGCGTGAAATTGGTTGTCAATGCAGGTTTAATAACGAGCCTGGCACGTCTCTAGCATCTTGTAGTTGTTTTCATCAATGCTGGCAATGGGCTGATATCCGACGAGTTGAATCGACTCAAATGCAGGATTTTCGGATGATGCAACGGCAGTATCGGTTGCCATATCTACAGAGTAAGGATAGCTGGCTTGTTCATAGCTGTTGGTTACGTTCAAAGCCAGGCGATCGCCTTGAACTTCGCCCTGGAAACAGTCAAAGGATGAAGATGGCATGTAAAAAGCGCCCACCACTTGCTGATGGTTGACTTCAAAAACCATGTAAGCGGAACCGATTTCATCAGCTTGAGCAGATTGCCCGTAGAGATAGACTCCATCTCTCAAAGGTTGCCGCTGAGTAGAGTTTGATGCTTCTAGAGAACTGGGTGTTGTACTGGATTGGGCGATCGCTGGCACTTCAGTACTTTGCGCCGGTAAAGCGGCTGCTGTAATGCCAATAGCCAGGGTTAGTAATGCACCTGTCAATAGCCTTTCGATCGAGCGATTAAACCGTGAGGGTGTGGCGGTGGTTGCGGTCTGGGAGGTGGCGGGTTGAGTGCAGATAGGAGTGTTCATAGGGGCTGCTCGGTAGAAGCTGTCGATGTAAGTAATATCCCGCATTTGACTGCTCGACCTGGTGATTGCACCCCAAGTCTGAGTGTGATTCTCCAAGCCATCTCAGGTGACATGTCCCACCCACAACGGTGACTCACGTCACACTTTGCCCGAAGGCTAATTCCTTACAGCGCTTCGCACTTGAGTCTGTTTAGATTTCTTGTGGTGTGCCACGCTCCGCATGTCACACCACAAGAAATCTGTGGCTTCAGCTCAGAATCAGTTTTTTTGCGGATGAACCCGCAGGGTTCATCCGCAAAAAAACTACCCGTCCTGTAACAAAGTGCTGTCATTGCTACGTGAATTCAGTGGATTATGGGGGGTGTAAGGTTTTGCCTGCATTCCGACCCTAACTTCATCAACGATTCATCCGCTCATGTGGACAAAAGGCGATCGCTTTCTAGACATCCGTTCTCATTGGCTGACCCTCATTGGCGAACGGTATCGCGATGACCAGGGACGAAATTTAGAATATTGGCGAGTGGAGCGGGCTGATTCGGTGATTGTTTTACCGATTCAAGCGAATCAGTTGATTTTGCCCCCCAAGGTCTACCGTCCGGGGGTGGGAATCTTAACCTTAGATTTTCCGGGTGGACGGATGCTAAAAGGCAAGCCTCCAGAGACTACGGCGATCGCTGTCTTACAACGAGAGTTGGGTGTTGCGGCTGAGGCAATCTCTTTTTTGATGGCACTTAACCATGAGGGCTGGATGGTAGATAGTTCGTTTTCTAACCAAAAGCTGTATGGGTTTATTGCCGAAATTCAGCCTGATTTTCCGCTCCCGCCTAACCATGTGGGCACCACGTACCCCGCCACATCGACCGGGGTCAGCGACCTGCTGCAAGACCTTACCTGTTTGCAATGCCGCATGGTTTTATTGGAATGGTGGATGCGGCGGGGTATGGGCTAGAGTCCCTATCCGAACAGTTGATTTTTTCAGGACAACTCTATGACACTGAGCCATCGATCTGAGCAGATTCAACGCTATGTCGTGACTGCCAGTCAAATGACAGCGATTGAATCTCGCTTATTTGCTGCGGGAATGCCTGTTGCTGCCTTAATGGAGAAAGTTGCCGGGTTAATTGCTCAGCGCATTCAAACCTTATATCCGCGATCGCACATGAGTCGGGTTGGCATTTTGGTCGGACCCGGTCACAATGGCGGCGATGCGCTGGTGGTTGCCCGTGAGTTGCATTTCAAGGGCTATGAGGTATTGCTTTATCAACCGTTGAGCAATCTCAAAGACCTGACGGCTGCTCATGCTCACTATGCAGCTAGTCTGGGTATTCCCTGTTCTAGCAACGTTGAGTCATTATCGACCTGCCACTTTCTCATCGATGGCTTGTTTGGATTTGGGTTAACGCGATCGCTTGAAGGGGCGATCGCCGATGCTATCAACACGATCAATCACGTGGATCGACCCATTGTTAGCATTGATCTGCCCTCTGGACTGCATACCGACACCGGAGAAATCTTAGGGACGGCTATTCGGGCAACTCATACGCTGTGCTTGGGGTTATGGAAACAGGCGTTTTTGCAAGAACAGGGCTTAGCGCATATGGGCAGGGCAGAACTGGTAGATTTCGATATCCCCCTGGCAGATGTCGCGGCGGTTTTGGGTGCTGTCCCCGATACTCAGCGGATTACGGCGACTAGGGCGATCGCCCAGTTACCCCTGCCCCGTCCCGTTACCACCCACAAATACAAGCAAGGTCATCTGTTATTGGTGTGCGGCTCCCGTCAATATAGTGGCGCACCCATTTTGGCAGCTTTAGCTGCGAGAGCGAGTGGAGTGGGCATGTTATCGATCGCCGTTCCCAAAACGCTGACGTCTCTGATGACGGCTCAAGTTCCTGATGCACTCGTTGTCGGCTGCGCCGAAACCGAAACTGGGGCGATCGCCCACCTACCCCCCGATCTAGACCTGAACAAATATCAGGCGATCGCGGCGGGTCCGGGTCTGACTGTGGCGGCTGAAGCTGTTGTCCGCTCGCTGTTATCCAGTCCGTGTCCGCTGGTTTTGGATGCCGATGGGCTTAATATTTTGGCGCAACTGGGCACTCAAACAATGCTCGCTTCCAGACCTGCACCGACTATCCTGACGCCCCATGCTGGGGAGTTTAAACGGTTATTTCCTGATCTGACCGGTATCGGTTCCGACTTCATTGCTGCCGCCCGAACTGCTGCCAGGGCATGTGGTGCGATCGTTTTGCTCAAAGGTGCCAGAGTGGCGATCGCCCATCCACAAGGACGGGTTTGGCTCAATCCAGATAGCACTCCTGCGCTGGCAAGGGGAGGAAGTGGCGATGTACTGACGGGGTTGCTCGGCGGACTTCTGGCGCAAGCAAACGGGCAAACATCTGCGGTCGAATCTACGGCTGAATCTGCGGTTGAATTTATCGTGCAAACGGCAACATGGTGGCACGCTCAAGCCGGGATTTTTGCCGCTCACAACCGAACTGAACTGGGTGTAGATGCCTCAACCCTGATTCAATCCTTGATTCCAGCGCTAACTCAATATTTATAGCAACCGTCGAGATAGTTAAATCAGGAGGTTGTGTGAGAACCCACGCTCTGCGCGGGTTCTCACACAACTTTTATCCTAATCAACCCTCGACTGCCATAGCGTTATGTGCCCAGAACCAGGACTGTATTGAACTGCGTCGCGGAGCGACGCAGTTCAATACAGTCCTACCGCAATCACGTCGGGCGATACGTTGGTTATCAACGAAAAAATGAGTTTGATTTAAAGCGCGATCCTTACGGTCTCGGCTTTGACAGCAAATCAGCTAGAACCTGATCAATTTTGTGTAACCCGTCGGATAAGTCAACTGCCTGGAGTAAGCCAGAACTAACCAGCTCCTCTGCCCGCTCGCTGACTTTTTCCCCCCGAATGGCAGCAGCCAGATCATCGGCTGTGCGTCCACTGCCAGCAATCACCACAACCGGACGATTGGCGCGAACGCTGTTATGAACGTCTTGCCATGCAATCCCGCCGCCATTGATCAATATCGTCGCGGAAGGAACCCCAACCGCCAACGTTGTGGCAACTTTGGCAATCCACGGAGCTTCGTCGCCCCACAGTGCCCCCGGAACAAATAAAAAGTGGGTGTGGTTGGGTTCTAAAGGTGCGCCATCGGGTGGGGGTGGGGCATCGCTATTGGGCATAATTACAGTTCCGGTTGCTGCAACCCCAATCAATGAAAAGCTGGAGCCACTGGCGCTGCGGGCTTGCCCGATCAATTTCATCACACCGGCATCAGTGCCTCCATCGACCACCGATACTCCCAACCGCTGTACCAGCGGTGCTAAAACCTGATCAAATAGCGATCGCAACTTCTCAAGGCGATCGCTCGTAATTCCACTGGCACCTCCGACAACGACAAGTGTTGGATATGCTGCCTGGAATCCCATCTTTTTTAACGTGAGGGACAAATCATCCGAGCGATGGACACGAATGGCTTCTGCTGCATGTCCGTCTGAAAAAGTGACCTTAAAGACTTCTTCCATCCCTACGGCGATTGTCATGAAGTTCTCAGTTGGGAAATAGCCAGTCGATCTGATGAGCTTTAAAACATACTTCCCAGGATCTTAAATTCTTACTCATAAAATCTTGCCCGTCATCAATTTTCGGCAGATTTTGTCTTGGTTAGGATTGTGGATGTAATGGAACCCAATTCTTTCTGAGAACAGCAGAGCTGCTCTCTCAAAAAAATGACAGGTTCATTAATCTGTGATCCCTAGAATAGGGCAGCTAGATGTTTCCAAGTAGAACACAAACTCTGCTGTGATGGCTGCGCTTGAATTTGGGAGTCGCTTAGCGAAGCCACCCACCAAAACTTTTTTGCTCTACTCACGTTGACCTAAAGCTAAACTAGCTACCGCTTTAAGACCGGGAGGTGGACTAAGACTAAAGCTTAACCCAATTTTTATTTGATAGAATTTATAACCTGTTATCTCCAAATTTATGCGTTTCCTGAGGTAGGAAATCAGCAAAAAATTCTGAATAGATACACCTAACTGACATTGATACCATATTAAAGAGACAGCATAACAGGTTGATATGTGGATAAACTTCAAGTTTTATGGCGATCGCTATAAAAAGGAAGGCAGGTTATCGCAACATTCAATCGCAGCAATCGAGCTATTTATCAATGCCCTATCCAGATGAATGTTGAGATCTATAGTTGACGCGAATGAGTTCACGCAAATCTCAGCATTCGTTCTCAGGATCACATATCCAACAAAATTTGGAAGATCTGGTGCTGCCAGCACCAGATCTTCGGGTTTATTGAATCCACGACTTTAA
This sequence comes from Calyptranema fuscum S582, assembly GCF_055793305.1. Classification (NCBI taxonomy): domain Bacteria; kingdom Bacillati; phylum Cyanobacteriota; class Cyanophyceae; order Oculatellales; family Oculatellaceae; genus Calyptranema; species Calyptranema fuscum. The sequence continues at coordinate 30,069 of NZ_JBSLYH010000036.1, read as the reverse complement.
GAAACAGCTCTTACTAGCTCATCGGCTGACTGTAACTGATCTCTTCCTCTGGAAGATCACCTTGAGTTACAGGCATCTCCTCGCTTTCATCTGGCAACGCTTCGTTAGCCGTTGCCAAACTCTCATCGGCTGCTGGTTCTTCAGCTACTGGAGCGATCAAACTCCCATCCGATAGCCCATTGGTGCTCAAATCCAGTGATGGAGGTTCGGCTAAGGGCATATCTGCGGCAGGTTCGATAGATGCCTCGGATACTGCCTCCGGTGAGGGCAACTCTTCAGAGGCGATCGCCCCTGAAACCTCACCAGTCGAGCCGTCAGTGGCGATCGCAGGGATAGACCCATCCTGAGTATCTGGATTATCTGGCTGTTCTAAAACGCCTGAACTTCCCCCTAACGTCAATAACATCTGCACCGATTCCGATTCTTTCTTGTCTCCGTAGATATCGGATAGGGCATCGCGCATTTCCTGCACCCAACCTGCATTTTCACTCTGAATTACGGACTCAGCGCTACTGACGAGCGTGTCGATATTGGCACTGTCTGCCTTTGCTTCGTCAGAAAGCGCCCGCCACCAGGTGCGAATGTCGTACAAGTCTGAAGCAGCCGTATTACAAGAAATCAAGTTGGTTTCTACCCGTTTGAACTCCAGAAAACTAGCCAGGGCGGTGGCTAAGGCACTGCTCACCGCAATCCAGATATCAAACCCAAACGCTGCCAATAAGGTACCGATGCCCCCTAAGATGTAAACCAACCACTGAAACTGTTGCAATTCACGGCTGAGTCGCAACGCTTTTTTCTGGTAGTAGTTAAACTGATCTTCAACCCGGTAATTAACGTACTGGTCGGGAGTGAGGCGCGAAAATCCATCATCTCCCTGAGCCGTTCCATATAAAGGCGGTAAGGTGCCCCGGTAGGGTTCTAACCCTGTTTGGTTGACCTGGGTTTCCATCAACCGTTTACTAATACTTTTAACTTTACGTGCCAGTTGCACATCGCGCAGTCGTGCGATTTCCTCGGTAACGGGGTTGTATTCTCCAACTCCCATGCGATAGCGAAAAATCTCTTTTTTTAGCGCTTCAGCACTGCTGCGGAGCATGACCCAACTCAGCCCCATATTGAACTTCACAGTACCCGCAATTAAGATACTGAGGATAATGGGCGCAACAATCACCAACCCGTGAATCACACTAAAGGTGTACTGATTTAAGATGGGTTGCAGCCAGAGCGGTGCAGAATCGACGACTAAGTTTTCTAACACCGAATAGGTGACTGCCAGTGTCGTTGAGATAACACCCAGGGCAAGAATCAGTTTTTGCTGAAACGTGAAGCGTTTTTGAGCAGCATTAGCGTTTTTATCGTATTTCGCAAAACATTGCCATGCATCTTCGAGTGTGGGATTTTTGGGTAAATCGGGGATAGGGTTCTCTATGGTCACGGTGTTTGCCCCTGCTGGCAGATCGCTACACATCTAAAGTTGTTTCCATAATTTAGGGTACTGGTTATCTTCGTTTGAGAAAGGAAAACGTTTCAATTTTTCAGATTGCCAATTTCCTGCTCAAGAGTCCCGATCGCACCCAATCTCAACAACGCTATATCACGGTAGAGTGATATAGGTAAGATTCCTGCTTAACAAAATTCATGGTTCGTTCTTATACTGTACGCATCCACAATCGACAAACCGATACCTGGCATACTTTAGACGTACCAGAAAATCGTTATATCCTTCATTCTGTAGAAGCGCAGGGCGAAGCATTACCTTTCTCCTGCCGCAACGGCGCTTGTACCACCTGTGCGGTGCGGGTGATTTCGGGCGATCTCTATCAGCCCGAGGCAATGGGGCTATCTCTGCAACTCCAACGTCAGGGGTATGCGCTGCTTTGCGTTTCCTATCCTCGGTCTAACTTGGAGGTAGAAACCCAAGATGAAGACGAAGTCTATGAATTGCAGTTTGGTCGCTATTTTGGCAAAGGCAAGGTGCGGCGTGGTTTGCCGCTAGACGAAGACTAGTACACCCAGTTAAAAGTTTTAGAGGGGGTGGAGGGGGTAAAACCCCCTCTTGGGGGTGCAGCCCCCAAACCCCCATGTTGCAAAATTTCGTGTTTGCAACACTAGTACACCCAGTTAAAAGGTTTGCAGGGGTTGCTTAGGACAAAGGTTGTGTGAGAACCCGCGCAGAGTGCGGGTTCTCACACAACCTTCTGGTTTAACCATCTCGACGGTTGCCATAACACAGCCAGCGTCTCAACGTACAGAATTGGGCACCCTACACAAAGGTTAGTTGCTCTTGTTCTGCTACTGTAAAGACGCGCTGTCTATGACACTTCAATGGCTTAAACGTTCGCTTTTAGGGATGCTGCTCTGCTGCGCTGTTTTGCTTTGGGGTTGCCAATCAACCCTGACCCCCGGTGCGCCTGTCCATTTGATCCGAGTTGTCAGTGGTCAAACCCTAGAAATTGTGAATGCTGCCGGACAAGCCGAAAAAGTGCGACTCATTGGCATTACTGCTCCTGCCTGGAAACAAGAACCCTGGTACAGTGCGGCAAAAAATGGCTTAGAAGACTTGATTGCACCGGCTAAAGTCATTCATCTAGAATTTGATGTTGAAACCCAAGAAACCTGGCAAGATGGCTCAACCCGTAAACTTGCTTATGTTTGGAAGGATCAACAGTTGCTGAATGAGATCGTGGTAGAAAAAGGCTTGGCATTAGCAGAAGGGCGATCGCCCAATTTGCGTTATCAAACTCGTCTTGCCTATGCCCAAGAAAAAGCTCGCCTGACCGGAGTCGGCATCTGGAATCCTAAAAATCCGATGCGACAAACTCCACAAGCATTTCAAGGGAGCTAATAGCTAATAGCTAATAGCTATTAGCTAGCCCACAGCTAACAGCTAATGGCTAACAGCCGATAGCCGACAGCCAATACCAATAACTAACAGCCGATAGCTAATAGTCAACAGCTAACAGCTAACAGCTAACAGCTATACAATTTCTGCACGTTTTACCCCTCTTCCTCATGCCAACTTCTTCCTCTCTACAAATTTTTCTCGATATCGCTACCGAAGCTGCTTTGGCGGGGGGGGCGGTGTTGCAATCGTATCAAGGCAAATTAGAGGCGATCGCTGAAAAAGGACGTCCCGGTGATTTAGTGACTGAAGCTGACAAAGCTTCGGAAGACGCCATCCTGGCAATTATTCAACGCCACTTTCCCGATCATGCCATTTTGGCAGAAGAGTCTGGGCATTCTGGAGAGCAGGCGAGTGAATTTCTGTGGGCAATTGATCCGCTTGATGGCACGACAAACTATGCCCATCAATATCCCGTCTATGCTGTTTCTATTGGATTACTTATTGATGGGGTGCCCCAGGTCGGTGTAATTTTCGATCCCTCCCACCAAGAGCTATTTCGTGCGGCTCAGGGTTTAGGAGCAACCCGAAACCGCTCTCCTATCTGCGTCTCATCCACTCAGGAACTCCGCAAGAGTCTTTTGGTAACTGGGTTTGCTTACGATCGCCACGAAACGATCGATAATAACTATGCAGAATTTTGTCACCTCACCCATCTCACCCAAGGGGTAAGGCGAGGTGGTGCGGCTGCCATCGATCTGGCACATGTGGCTTGCGGTCGGCTCGACGGCTACTGGGAGCGCGGTCTGTCTCCCTGGGATATGGCAGCCGGGGTAGTTTTACTAGAAGAAGCAGGCGGTAAAATTACCGCTTATGATGGTAGTGCATTCTCGCTTGATTCAGGACGCATCTTAGCGACTAATGGGCACATTCATCAGACTCTCAGTGGTGTTCTCCAATCGATCAAACCTTTACCAGCAGAAACTGTAAAAGCCTTTATCTAATTCGGTTCAGTGTATACCCTAATCTTGAGTTAAGCGAAGTAAACTAAAGAGAATTCTTAGGCTAGAAGAGTGAGATACGAAGAATGTCCTTCAAAATTGAGCAAGGGTTATTTGGCTTAGATTTTACCGACTATCATGCTGTTCTAGGCGTTCCGCTTGATGCCGAATACAACGATCTTCGTAAAAGATACCTCAAGATTGCGCGGCGTCTTCATCCCGATAGCTGTTCTAAAGAAAGCGAAGACGATCGCAAGCGTGCGGCTGAGTATTTATCTAAACTGGTCAACCCATCCTACGAGAAAATTTCTCAAGAGAAGGATTATACAGAGTATCTGTTGTTGCTCAAGTTAAAAGGTCAACAGGCGCGCAGACAACAAGACACAGTTTTGTTGACGAGCGAGTTGTCGAAAAAGCTAGCCGCTGCCAACGATAGCAATATTGACTCAGAATATAAAGCAACGGTGCGGCAGTTAGCAGAGCAACAATATGAGCACCTTAATCAAACGCTGGAAGTGACAGGACAGTTGAGTGAACTCAACCTCGTTTACTTGATGCGTAAAGACGGTGGGGAAGCGCCCAGACCAGTGCCTCCACCTCCAGTTCCGAGTCCGTCTGGCAGAGGAACACCACCTTCACCAGGTCCGAAACCTCCACCGGGTAAGGAGGAGTTAGTCGAAGCCTGTTTGCGGCGGGCACAGGAATATGAGTCGAAAGAAGACTACGTGAAGGCAATCCAGGAACTGAGAGGAGCGCTGGAAATTGATCCGAAGAGTAGTCGAACCTATGGTCGCATGGGGATGCTATATCTTAAGAGTAAGCAGCTAACCATGGCAAAAATCCACTTCCGCAAAGCAATAGAGTTAGATCCTAACGATGAGCTAGCCCAGAGTGGAATGCGTGCCGCTGATCCTTCGTCTGCGCCTCCCAGTAGCTCGGCTCAAAAAGGGCAAAAAACGACCACTGGAGCAGGTAATGTTCCTCCGAAGAAGGGTGGAACGCCGCCGAAGCAATCGGGCGGTGGCTTGTTTGGTGGCATATTTGGTGGAAAGAAAAAATAATGGTGTACCAACCGCCTGTTGGAGCCAGGGATCTCCTGCCCTTGGATGTGGCGCAAAAGCGCTGGATTGAAGAACGCCTGCAACAGGTGTTTCATCGGTGGGGCTATCACCGCATTATTACCTCAACCCTAGAGCGGTTGGATACGCTAATGGCGGGAGGGGCGGTGCAACAGTCCACCGTGATTCAGTTACAAAACTCTGAGGATGAGGCGTTGGGGCTTCGTCCTGAGCTGACGGCGTCGATCGCTCGGGCTGCTGTTACTCGTATGGCTGGGGTCACGTTTCCGCAGCGGCTTTACTATAACGCTAATGTGTTTCGTCGTGCCGGACGGGGCAACCACAATCGCCAGCAGGAGTTTTACCAGGCTGGGGTAGAGATGCTGGGGGCTGCTGGGGTTGCGGCAGATGCGGAAATTTTGCTGTTGCTGGCAGATGGGTTAAATCAATTACAGCTCGGTCAGTGGTATCTGGTTGTCGGGGAGGCAGGGTTAACCGAATCGTTGCTGTCGGTGTTTCCGGATGAATTGCGCGATCGCGTTCGAGATGCGATCGCCCAGATCGACCGGATTACGATCGAAAATTTGCCGTTATCACCTGAATTGCGCGATCGCGCCTTACTCTTGCTCGATCTGCGGGGTCGTCCTGCGGATGTGTTGCAAAAGGTTTCCAGTTTAGATCTCAATCCAGAACAGCGGCAAATTGTTAATGCTCTGAAATCGCTGGTGGAACTGCTCGAAAGCAGCCGTTCCCAACAGCCGGATGCCAAGGCAACCGTGCCCTCTGTGATTCTAGATTTAAGCTTACTGCGTACTTTTGAATACTATACGGGTATCGTTTTCGAGGCAGTGAGTGATAGTGCGTCAGGAAAACGGATTTTAGGTCAGGGCGGTCGCTATGACCAGTTATTAGGACTATACAATCCTAATGGCGTGAGCTATCCCGGTGTCGGATTTTCCCTCAATTTGGATGATCTGCATCAAGTGTTGCTGGCGACCGGGCAATTGCCCATGCAAACGCCAGCAAGTAATTGGTTGGTTGTGCCGACCACACCAGATTGTTATGCCGATGCCTTTAATTACGCCCAAAAAATCCGCGATTCTACAACTCTGGTGCGGGTCGAGGTTGCCTTAAGTGAATCCTTAACACCTGATGCAGTGCGCGACTATGCTCGACAACGACGCATCAACCAAATTGCCTGGGTGAATGCTGAGGGAACGCCTGATATTGAAACGATGCACTGAAGCGGTGTTACCAGGTTTGGGTGTGAATTGGGCTGTGAAACCTTTGGTTTCACAGCCCAATTCACACTCATTGTCTTTTTGAGAGAGCGACGGCGGAGCCGTCGCTCTCTCAAAAAGAATTACAGGTTCATGAATGGGTGAGCCTAAGCATCTGGTATGATGCGTAACCAGACTTCTCGGGTGCGGGGTCCATCAAATTCGCACAGGTAGATGAACTGATACTGCCCCAAGCAAAGCTGGGCGGCACTCAGCAAAACCGTTTTGCTGGGACCAATCAGCGATGCCTTGATATGGGATGGCGCATTTTTGTTAACTGTCTGGTGCAAATAAGGCAGATCTTTAGGAACCAAGCGCTCCAAGGCATTGAGCAGATCTGTGTGAACGTTTGGATCGGCATTCTCTTGAATCAAAACGCTAGCCGTTGTGTGAGGCACGTAAATTACGCAAATTCCTTCCCGAATGCCGCTGCTACTGACGGCGGCTTGTACGTGTGGTGTGATGTCGATAATTTCAGTTTTGTGCTGGGTCTCAATTTGGAATTTGTGTAACATGGCGGGTCATCTGTCGAAAAAATCAGCGGTTTGGGTTAGCGAATAGCGAATTGATTGGGCTTATTACCTCACCGTTGCGCCCTGCGTATCCAGTTGCAGCGTATGAACGATCACTTCGATGTTAAAACTGCTCCATGTTGTCGCGATCGCCTGTTTGACGTCATCTACCTGCTGGGCATGGGTCAAAGCCAGGAGAGTAGGACCTGCGCCACTGATGACCAGACCATAGGCTCCTGCGGCGATCGCCGCTGCCTGTACGGCTTCATAGCCTTGAATCAAGGTTTGGCGATAGGGTTGATGAATTCGATCCTGCAATGCGACTTGCAGCCAATCTTCTCGTCCGGTTTCTAAACCCCGCAGCAATAAACCCAGATGCGCCATATTAAAGATGGCATCGGCTCGGCTGTAATCGGTTGGCAGAACGCGCCGTGCAGCAGCGGTCGATAGCTCAAAATTGGGAATAGCAACGACAGGAATAACGCTGTCGTGCCAGGGAATATCACAAATACTCCAGGTGTCGTCTGGAGCAGATGCAGACAACCGACAGCCCCCAATTAATGCGGGAACTACGTTATCGGGATGCCCTTCCATGGCGATCGCCAAGTCCATCACTTGTGTTTGACTCAACGGTGAACCCGCCAAAACATTGGCACCCACTAACCCCCCAACAATGGCGGTTGCCGAACTACCCAAGCCCCTTGCCAACGGCACCCCTAAGGCGATCGCCAATTTTACCGCAGGCGGCGTTTGTCCGATGTGTTGATAGAGGTGACAGAAAGACTGATAAGCCAGATTGGTCTGATCGGTCGTAACCCGGTCTGCTTCTACGCCAACCACTTCAATCACAAACGGCGTTTCTGTATCGGTGGGTAACCGAGAAAACTCAAACTCGTTATAGATCGTTAGCGCAGCACCTAAACAATCAAAACCGGGTCCAAGGTTCGCCGTTGTGCCAGGAACCTTGACCGAAACTGACGTGGGAATAGACATGAACAGCTACCAAAATCGCAGACACTGGCAAATTGCAACGGCATGGTTTAGGGCTTGGTTTGCATCATTTGCTCGACAAAATTGGTGTAAACCTTTGCCTCTAAAAACTCTTTTGTTTCCAAGACTTTTTGATGGAATCCAATAGTGGTCGGTAACCCAGTAATGGCACATTCCCGCAATGCCCGTTTCATCCGCTGAATTGCAGAGGCGCGATCGGGACCCCAAACGATCAGTTTGCCAATTAATGAGTCGTAATAAGGCGGAATTTCGTAGTCTGTATAGACGTGCGAGTCCATCCGTACGCCTGGTCCACCGGGTGGGAGATAGCCACTAATACGACCGGGATTGGGTCGGAAATTGTAGTCTGGATCTTCGGCATTAATCCGACATTCAATGGCATGGCCTCGCAAGATGACCTGATCCTGGGTCAACTTCAACTTTTCGCCCTGGGCAATGCGAATTTGTTCGGCGATCAAGTCCAACCCCACCACCATTTCGGTGACAGGATGTTCCACCTGAATGCGGGTGTTCATTTCCATAAAGTAAAAATGTCCGGATTGATCGAGCAAAAACTCGACGGTTCCGGCACCCACATAATTGATCGACTGAGCCGCACGAACCGCTGCCGATCCCATTTTTTCTCGAAGTTCCTGGCTCAGAGCAGGACTGGGTGCTTCTTCTAAAAGCTTTTGATGGCGACGTTGAATGGAGCAGTCGCGTTCGCCCAAATGAATCACATTGCCATAGCTATCTGCCAGGATTTGAAATTCAATATGACGGGGGCGTTCAATAAATTTTTCCATGTAGACGCCCGGATCGCCAAAGGCAGCTTCTGCTTCTCCCTGGGCTGCCAGAAAAGATTTGACCAATTCGTCTTCAGAACGCACTAACCGCATTCCGCGACCGCCCCCGCCCGCAGTTGCCTTGATCATCACGGGGTAGCCGATTTTTTGGGCGATCGCCAGAGCTTCTTTATCGTCGGTTAATAATCCATCGCTACCCGGAACAGTGGGCACACCCACCCGCATCATTGTTTCTTTAGCAGTAGACTTGTCTCCCATCGACCGCATGGAGTCAGGGGTCGGTCCAATAAATGCAATTTGGTGGTCGGCACAAATTTCTGCAAACCGGGCATTTTCTGCTAAAAATCCATAGCCTGGATGAATCGCAGTAGCATTGCGGGTCAAAGCCGCCGCAATAATATTAGGAATGTTGAGATAGCTTTTGCTGCTGGGGGGTTCCCCAATACAAACGGCTTCATCCGCCAATTGAACATGAAGCGCATGGCGATCGATAGTGGAGTGAACTGCAACCGTAGCAATCCCCATTTCTTCGCACGAACGGAGAATGCGGAGTGCAATCTCCCCCCGATTTGCAATCAAAATTTTATCAAAATGCATCTTCCAACGTTCAAGTGAGAGCTTAGGTAAGGCGCACTTTCCTCCCTTTCTGTCAGTGTCAAGCTTGCGTAGAGCAGACTCTGATCGATTCACACCCTCTCTATCAAAAAGACATTGCTAGTTTTAGGCGCGCAGTTGATTATGTCTCCAGAAAGGACACAGTCAACTGCATGCCAAGAGTTAGCAATGCTAGCAAACGAGAGAGTTGAAAAAAGAGTCGATGCCTTGTCGAAGCGATGCGGTTTAGCCACTCTAGAAGCGACAGACAGAGATTGGAAATATACGTGCCAGCAATTCATCCTACCATGCAGGGGATTGGCGCATAAAACCGACTGCCCAAAACTAAGGGATCAAAAATCAAAAATCTTGAAGTCTAAAAATCAGATTCTGACCCAAAAGGCACTGGAATCTCATTTCTAATTCTCGATCTCTGATCGTTGATCCCTGATCTCAATCTCTGGCGCAATCTTTGAGAAAAGATTACTCAGCTGTTGCTAACTCGGTGCTGCCACGAGCCCGACGACGGGTCAACGTGTTAAACAGCATTTGCCCGATTGCCTTAATTAGATTCCCTTCCAGCTCCATAAACATCTTCATGTTCATGCCGAATGCGGCGTTCGCTTCGTCCACAATGCGCTCAACAGTAGCAGAGTCAATGGGCAGATCATCCATTGCCTGACGGTACTTAGCTTTAAACTCTTTTTCGTCAGAGATGTCTTTGAATTCGTAGAAAGCAGTACCTTCACCCTCTGCTAAATTCATTGCACGTTGGGCGATGCCTTTGAGAATTTGCCCACCTGACAAATCACCCAGATAGCGAGTGTAAGAATGCGCAATCAACAACTCAGGTTCATTCGCAGACACTTCGCGAATGCGAGCAATATAAGCTTCGGCTGCTGCAGACGGGGCAACTTGCTCTTTCCAGTTGGCTCCGTAGTAGTAATACAAATCTTGCTCAAGGCTGGCTTTGCGATTTAGCTCTGCAAAGTGAATCTTGGAAACTAAAGGATGATTTTGTTGCCGATCCATTTCCTCTTCCATCGCGGAGTAGACAAAGTAGAGGTTGGATACGAGCTTCCGATAGGAGGTTTTCTCAACCACTCCCTTAAGGAAGCACTTTACGAAACCGACGTTTTCAGCCATCGTATGGGCTTTTTTAGTACCTTCTCGCAACCGGGTTGCTAAATTACTGCTCATGCTAAATTTCCCAACACTAAATTTCGTCTACTAGAAGTCTTGCTAAACCAGATCAAGAGTTGCTGGATGCAAAAGACATAAAAAGAACCCAGAAGACTTTCCTGAGTTACCTGCTCATACAGAGACTCACAAACCACCTAAATTGTTACAGTAGTCTGATTTGATGAGAGTTTTTATTAAAAATTCTTACGTTTCCCTGACGCTAAAGGATTTGTTAGCCTCCTCAGTTCTTCAACATTTGGGCATCACGAGGTAAACGTCTATGCCCTTACCTATATAGCTTTTGAGCCTAGGACATACTCAATCGTGAGAGGAGCGATGGGACAAAAATGGGTGTCTTGCTACCCCCCTCTTCATTCAAATTGAGACTGTTGAGTTTTGTAATGATCTGAGCGGCGTTAACCCTTCTTCATCGGGTAACTTCAAGAATCCGTGAGAAATAAAAGCTGGTTTTGGTCATGCCATTGCGTTGCACTTGCCAACCGCTAGCTTCCAAGATTTTTCTGATTCCTACTTCGCTGTGGAGGTAGGCACGGGTGGCTTTGCTGGGCCCTGGAAAGAAATCGCCAATCTTTTTGAGCAGGCTATACGCCAGGGTTTTGGGTGCAAAGCTCAGAATCAGTCGGTGTTCTGCCAGAGCGCTGAGGTGAGCAATCATATCAGCTGCTTTGTCTTGGGGATAGTGAATCAAAACATCCAGGCAGATCACCGTGTGATAGTGACCGCTGAGCGCTTCTAAGTCTTGGACGGCAAAGGTTGGGTTGGCAGTTTGTCCCAGTACTGTTTGGGCGCGATCGCTCGCTTCAGTCACCATTTTCTCGGAAATATCGCTGGCATAGACGATCGCTCCGGCTTCTGCCAACGGAATGCTGAGGCTACCTACGCCACACCCAGCATCACAAATGGTTAGCCCAGATAGGCTGTTGTCTGCTTTTAACCATGCCAAAACGGTATCGATGGTTTGTTGATGCCCCTTGCGGATATCGAGCTGAACCTTATTAACTTCGCCATCCCCATAAATCCGACGCCACCGATCGAACCCTGTAGCGTTGAAATATTCTTTAACAACCGTCTTATCGTCAACTACGTTCATAAAGTTTGTTTACATAGATCCGAGACGGTTACTTACTTTAGCAGGTGTGTAGGACGAACAAAAGAGTTGTTTGACAGGATCAACGCTTTCGATCGACGTCATATGAAACAGAAGCTAAACAGCATAGAGGTGCCAACCCCAAACATTTATTTTATGAATGCTTATGTTTGGAGGCGCGGCAACGCCGCGCCTCCAAACATAAGCGCTCGGAAAACTCAGCAAAAAGTCCAATTAAAGTCAGCGGTATTCACCGACTCCTAATTGATCCCGTTGGGGAATATCGCAATTCTCAAGGGTGTGTTGTACAAGTTGGTGTGTGAGAGTCTCACTCCGTGCGGCTCTCACACAATAACCGTAATTTATCTAAGCGCGTCGCGTTATGGAAGTTCAGGTGTCGTCAGGCTGGGTAAATGTAAACAGTTGTAACAATAATGCTGTCATAGCGTCTTTCCGTCTTGACAGCACCAGACAAAGGCGACTATTCTGTCATTCATACCCGGGTATTCACTATGTAATCGTTCTATGCAAGAGAAGCACAAGGTCACGTTATATCTCCCACCTGAACTGCACCGTCAACTCAAAATTCGTTCGGCAGTTGAGACTGAACCTATGTCAGCTATCGCAGAGCGAGCCATTGTTTTCTATTTGACACACCCGCATGTGGTAGATGAGCTAGAAACATCTCATGGTCACGTCCATCAGGTTTACAACTGTCCTGCCTGCAATAGCGCTCTCATCCTGCGTGACGACGAGGCAATTGCTCTCGGTGATCAGCCCAGCATTCTTCCCGACGAAGAATTGTCTGTGAGCAAGATACAGGTTGGGCACCACAAGCCTGATCAGCAGGGGGAACAAGAACTGGTTCCCTGTTAGTCTCCGTCCATTATTAAAGCTGCTAGTCAATCTGAAGTAGATATCTGGTTTTGTTTTGAACTGTAAGATGCCAATTCTCAAAAACTTCTGCTCTAAGGCACAGGTCTAATCGGAAGCGGCAATGTGAAGATTGAGGATGTCTGCACCGTCTCTAGTAGGTCGATGGTTATGAAAGAAGAGCTAAATATTCTTGTTCAAGCTCAATATCCTCTGATCTACCTCGTTACTTCCGAGGAAGAGCGGACTGAGCAGGCGATCGCAACCATTGCTCAAATGAAGCCCCAACGCCGGTTTTTCGTTTGGACAGTGACCCACGGCATCGTTGAATATGGGCAACCCCGAAACGTAACTCAGCACAATACGGTTTCACCCGAAGCTGCCATTGAATGGGTGATTCGCCAACGCGAACCTGGTATCTTTGTTTTCAAAGATTTGCACCCATTTATCGACTCTCCGGCGGTTACTCGCTGGCTTAGAGATGCGATCGCCAGCTTCAAAGACACGCAGAAGACTATCGTCTTGATGTCGCCGCTTCAGACGGTTCCGATCGAGTTAGAAAAAGAAGTCGCTGTCGTCGATTATCCTCTGCCAGATATGGCAGAGCTCAACCAGGTTCTTTCGCAGCAACTCGATCAAGTCCGAGTTCCTCGCCCTCGAATTACCACCGAGACGCGTGAAAAGTTGTTAAAAGCAGCTTTAGGGTTAACCCGAGACGAAGCAGAGCGGGTCTATCGCAAGGCAACTGTTACGGCTGGTAAGCTAACTGAATCCGAAGTTGAAGTTGTTCTTTCTGAGAAAAAGCAACTGATCCGTCGCAACGGTATTCTGGAATATCTTGAAGAAGATGGCAAGCTAGATGATGTCGGGGGTTCCGACGATTTGAAGCGGTGGCTGGAACAGCGAGCCACATCCTTCACCGAGAGAGCCAGGGAATATGGTTTGCCACAGCCGAAAGGCGTACTACTACTGGGTGTTCCAGGATGTGGTAAATCGTCAGTTGCCAAAGCAACGGCAAGTTTGTGGGGCTTACCCCTACTCCGGTTAGATTTGGGTCGAGTTTATGATGGCTCGATGGTCGGTAGATCGGAAGCAAATCTCCGCAATGCCCTAAAAACGGCTGAATCCGTTTCCCCAGCTATTTTGTTTATCGATGAGCTAGAGAAAGCGTTTGCCGGTAGTGCAGGATCAGCGGACTCGGATGGAGGAACATCCAGCCGCATCTTTGGTACCTTTCTGACCTGGATGCAGGAAAAGAAATCCCCCGTTTTCGTGATGGCAACCGCCAACCGAGTCGATCGCTTACCGGGAGAATTCCTCAGAAAAGGTCGATTTGATGAGATCTTCTTTGTTGATCTACCCACCGTTGAAGAGCGCGGTGAGATCTTTAAAATTCATCTATCCAAGCGTCGTCGGGACATTGCCCGCTTTGATCTGGAGCAGTTAGCCAAAATGTCGGAACGGGAAGAGGTAATCTCCTTCCACAATCCGAATACAGGGCATGTCGAACAGCGAAAAGTAATTTGTGGTTTTTCTGGAGCGGAAATAGAACAGTCTGTGATTGCTGCTATGTATGAAGCATTTGCCCAGGATCGGGAATTTACCCAACTGGATATTATTGCGGCGATCAAGTCAACGCTACCGCTTTCGAAGACAATGGCGGAACAGGTCATAGCTCTAAGGGAATGGGCTAAGCAGCGAGCGCGACCTTCAACACTCTCTGTCGCAGAGGAAAGTGCCCGAGAAGAGGAATACAAGCGGCAAGAGTGGCTATAACAGGCTTTCTCTCCTGCTCCCAACAGGAGGAAAGGTTAGCTAGAAATTAGCTAACAATTTCAAAAGTTGTAACTAATTGTCTCCCAAGGCATCGGTTGCAGTTCGATTCGTAACTTAAAACGTTGTTGTTCTCTCAAACTCTCTACAGGAGGAAACCCGAAATGTCTCATTTCAGCACTCTGCGTACCAAGATCACCGACGCTGAAATCCTGAAATCCTCTTTGCGGGATCTGGGTATCGCTGTTAAGACTGAAGCTGATGTTCGTGGCTACAATGGTCAGCGTGTTCGTGCTGACATCGTAGCAATGCTCGAAGGCGAGTATGACTTAGGTTGGTCTCGCAACGCTGATGGTTCTTTTGACCTCATCGCTGACCTCTGGGGTGTTGCTAAAAAGCACAATCAGACCGAGCTAATTAACTCGATCAACCAAAAGTACGCTGTTAACAAGACGTTGGCTGAAGTTAAGCGTCCTGGTCTGCAAAATGCCAACGTTAAGTTGGTTTTGCAAAAGTAGTCCTTTTAAGCGTTCCCAAATAACCGGGTTAATCCGCTAGGGTTAACCCGTTTTTTGGCTTTTTGGGATCATGTCCGTGCCCCGTGTGTCATAAAGGGATTGCTAAAAATCTTAGGAAATTTGAGTTTTACTGACGTTTCTGGGTACGATAGTTGAGATATAGAGCAATTTGCTTTACTTCTTATGGTCGGTTTTCACCTGAAGATCTCCCCCATCAGAGAATCCATAAGTTCCGGTAGAGCGTGTCAATTCCTATCTCGTGCACCCTTCCATGCAGACCGCAGTTTTTAGTGAGCTCTTTCCCCTGTTTCATTCAGCCAGTCCTGAGACATTAGACTGGCTGCTCTCGATCGCTGTTGAACATGAATATCCGGCAGACCGTGCTGTCTTAATGGAAGATGCCTGGGGCAACGCAGTTTACTTTGTAGAGTCTGGTTGGGTTAAGGTTCGACGCCATGCCGGCGAAGAAGTCGTAACACTTGCCATTTTGGGGCAAGGAGATTTTTTTGGTGAAATGGCAATTTTGGATGAGTCCCCCCGTTCTACAGATGTGGTTGCGTTGTCTGGGGTAAAGTTGTTGAGTATTTCTGCTCAACGGTTTATCCAAACCCTCTTCAAAGACCCACAGTTACATCATCGGATGTTGCAACTGATGGTTCGACGATTGCGTCAAACTAATTTTCGGTTTCAATTGCGGCATCAACCACCCGCCATTAAGTTGGCAAATACTCTGGTTGGTCTGGGGGAAACCTATGGACAAGTCTCTGTTAATGGCATAGAAATTTTCAACATCCCGTTAAAAGATCTAGCAGATGTCACGGATATCACCGTTGATGAAGCCAGCAAGATTATGGAAAAGCTAGAAAGTAAGGGTTGGATTAAAACTGACTCCAGTAAACAGGTCATTGATCTGGTGAATATGAAGCAACTGGCTCATCTAGCAGGCAAAATCTAGGGAATGTTGGTTAAGTAAAAGAATGAGTAAATGGGTGGGGCTTTTTGAGAAAGTCCCACCCGTTTTATTATTTTTGGCGTTGCTGGTGTGATGGCGGTGTGCAAGTTCTTAAGTACAGAAATGGTGTTGTGGGGCGCGGAGCGCCCCACAACACCGTACTGAGTCAACCTGCACAGCGCTATATTCATGCGCGCGGAGTCTGAATAGCAAAGATTCCCAGAGATAGGTTATTGTGTGGGAAGTTTTTCACACTGATTCCCCACAAGATGCATACTTTTCAAGTGTCACCTACGACTTCCTCTCGAACAGATTTGAGTATTGAGTATCGGGTTGAAATGCCTTGTCCTGAGTCTCACTTGTTTGAAGTCACGTTGCAGGTGGGCGGATGGCAAGCAGATGTGTTGGACTTAAAAATGCCGGTCTGGACACCAGGATCTTACTTGGTGCGCGAGTATTCCCGGCAGTTGCAAAATTTTCAGGTATTGGCAAAGCAACCGCTGGCATGGGCGAAAGTTAGCAAAAATCACTGGCAGATTGAAACGTCAGGAGTGTCTGAGGTGACGGTGTCCTATCAGATATTTGCGAATGAACTGACGGTTCGCACAAATCATCTGGATAGTTCTCATGGCTATTTTAATCCGGCGGCTCTTTGCTTTTATATTCCTGGCTTTGAGCATTGTCCGATGGTGATTAGCGTGTCACCTGCTCAGCCTGGTTGGCAGGTGACGACGGCGTTACCGGCGGTTCCGGATCGGGTCAATACGTTTGTTGCTGAAACCTTTGATGTGTTGGTGGATAGCCCTTTTGAAGTGGGAGTGCATCAGATTCATGTGTTTGAAGTGTTGAGCAAGCCGCATCAGTTTGCGATCTGGGGGGAAGGGAATCTGGACGTAGAGCCGATGATCGCAGACACCTGCAAAATTATTCAGGTAGAAGCCGATTTATTTGGCGGATTACCCTACGATCGCTATTTATTCCTGTTGCATCTGTCTTCGCAAGGATTTGGTGGACTGGAGCATAAGAATTCTTGTACGTTGAACTATGCAAGGTTTGGGTTTCGCACTCCTGAAAAATATCAGCGCTTTATGCAACTGGTGGCGCATGAGTTTTTCCACCTCTGGAATGTGAAGCGGATCCGCCCAAAGGCATTAGAACAGTTTGACTATGATGCTGAAAACTATACGCCGTCTCTATGGTTTAGCGAAGGGACAACCAGTTACTACGACTTGATCGTTCCGTTGCGAGCCGGTGTGTACAATGCCAAAACATTTTTGCGAGAGTTGAGTAAGGAAATTACTCGATTTTTGACGACACCGGGACGACGGGTGCAACCTCTGAGTGAGTCTAGTTTTGATGCCTGGATTAAGCTTTATCGACGAGATGCGAACAGTGATAATTCGCAAATGTCGTATTACCTCAAAGGGGCAATGGTGTCGTTGTTGCTGGATCTATTAATTCGGGCGCAGCATGACAGTCGGCGATCGCTGGATGATGTTATGCGGCAGATGTGGCAACAGTTTGGGCAACCTGAAGTTGGCTTTACCCCTGAAGAATTAGAGGCAGTCATCCAATCGATTGCTGAGGTAGATTTAACGGACTTTTTTAAGCGATATTTGCATACCACTGAGGAATTGCCCTTCAATCATTATCTCAAGCCATTTGGGTTGCAATTGCGTCCAGAAGATACCAGCGATCGCCCACCGTTTATGGGAATGACGGTGAAAACAGAACAGGGGCGCGAGGTAATTAAATTTGTGGAAGCCGACTCTCCGGCGCAGCGGGCAGGGGTAGATGCTGGGGATGAGCTGTTGGCGATCGATGGTCTGCGAGTGACGGCTGAACAATTGGGCGATCGCCTGAAAGACTATGCGGTTGGAGATACCCTTCAGCTCACCTACTTCCATCAGGACGAACTCAGAACCTGTGCGATCGCGTTAATTGAGCCTCGCCCCAGTCGCTACGATCTGGTTGTTGTCCAACAACCGACCCCTGCACAAGACCAACAGTTCAAAGCCTGGTTGGGGGTGAGCTTAACGGACATTAACGGATGAGTGGAAAGAAGTGTCCGACGGGACCCTGCCCTTTGCCAATGCGAAGGGAATGGTGCAAGGCGGCTGTGACATAGTGTTTGCCATGATGAACCGCTTCAACCAGGGGATATCCGATGGCAAGGTTTGCGGCGATCGCAGCTGAGAGCGTGCATCCGGTGCCGTGGGTGTCGTGGGTGGTAACCTGGTCTGTTTTGAGCGTGTCCAGGCGATCGCCATCAAAAAATACGTCTACACCTCGCAACTCACCAACCATGCCTCCTCCTTTCACCAGTACTGCCTGAGTGCCTAACTGAAAGATGCGCTGAGCTGCCGTTTGCATATCCTCTAACGTCGTAATCTCTAAACCGCTGAGGATCTGGGCTTCGTACCGATTGGGGGTGAGTAATGTTGCCAGGGGAATAAGGTTGGTTCTGAGGGTGGCGATCGCCTCATCATCGATCAATTGTGCGCCGGTACGAGAGACCATGACCGGATCGACAACCAGATGCGCTACTGGCACGTCTGTTAATTGCTGGGCAACGGCAGCAATAATCTCCTGGTTGAGCAGCATTCCGGTTTTGGCAGCCTGGACGCCGATATCATCCACTACTGCCGTGATTTGGGCGATCACGGCGGCAGCTGGCAGTGCATCCACCCGAGTTACTCCCAGCGTATTTTGTGCTGTGATGCAGGTGAGGGCGCTGGTGCCGTGGACTTTGTGAAAGGCGAAGGTGCGTAAATCGGCTTGAATTCCTGCGCCGCCGCCGCTGTCTGACCCGGCAATGGTCAATGCCACGGGAATTATGCGATCGGAAGGGGTCATGGTTAACGTGTCCTCAAGGGTTATGGCAATTAAGTAGATGGTCAGGACAGTGGGGGTGTGAGGGCTGCGCCCCCAGCCAGGGGTTCCACCCCTGCACCCCGTTCAACCAGCCTCTCGGCTGCTATAGATGGTGAGGGATGGGTTTGCGAATTCATCTGCTGGCTGGCTCGTGCCGATCGCCCATACTGCCATGCTTGCCAGAGATTGCCCTGCATCAGATAGGCAGCGGCACTGAGTGCCTGAATTTCGGGGGAGTCAGGTTGCAACAATCGAGCGGTTTTCAGGGCTACCTGCGCGGCACCCGGTCGAAAAACATATAGATTCACAGCGGCTAGATAGGCGTAGGCATAGGGATTTTGGGGATCGAGCCGGACAACCTGTTCGAGACTGGCGATCGCTGCTTTGGCTCGACGTTGCAATGCCTGAGCCAGGGTTAGGGCATAGGCATAGTCCAACCGATTGGGGTCTTGCTGAAGTCGATAGCTTAACGTCTGCTCTGCCTGGATGATATAGCTCTGAACAGGATCGTAGATATTGAAGCGTCCGATTGGCTCAAAAATATCTTCCAGTGCTGGCGTCCCCTCTCGCAGGGTCAGTGCTAGATGGCGCAATTGCGAGACGCGATCTACGTCGGGTGCTGCCACCGGAGGGGCTGTAGGGGTCAGGGTCAGTTTAGTGTCAGGAAGGGCGATCGCATAGGTTTCGCCTGTCGATGGATTCAGGTACGTTGCCTGAAGCGTATAGATGCCGGGTGGGGCATTGGCTGGCGGCAACATGGCAGTTCGTTCAATCACCCGAAATGCCTGGGTAGGATCGACGGATGCAGCCGCTTTGATGGTCTGACTATTGGCTTGAATGGCACCAGGATGCAGCTCACCCAGACCAATGGCGTGGTCGTGAATCCAGGAGGTTGGGGTAGGATTGGGCAGAGCTGGGTCGGCTTGAGATTGCCAGGTGAGTAACACCAGACCGTCATGCAGATCTTGCCACGACCCTGCCCATTCGTACGTGACTGGAATCGGTGCCGTGGCAGGAACCTGGGCGGGAACAGACACTTTGACCAATCGAATGGTGGATAGATCCCTTGAGTTGGGCGTGTTGAGGGGTTGGACGGTAACGGACGGCTGTTTGCGGCGAAATAAATAGAGGCGATCGCCGTCTGGAAAATCCCAGGTTTTTTGTCGTTGAAATGCCACGCTTTGTTCGACCCGTTCTAAAAACTTAGCCCGTTGGCGACGAACGTTGCCACTTTCGCCTGCCAATTTGCCGGGGTTGACAACGAACCAAGAAAGCGATCGCAAGTCTTGATCTAAAAAGCGATCGGAATTGCCCAGCCGACGGGCGTAGACCTGAAAATTTTCACGGTTGCCGTAGTAGTTAAAGGTATTTTCATTTAACGTTGCCGTTGCGTGTAACACCGCTAACGTATGCCGTTGATAGGGTTGGGTGCGGATAATTTCTTGAATCACCTCCGGATGGGGGTAGTCTGCACCGAGATAGGGATAGCGCGCTGCTTGGGGACTGAGTGCCTGAGTCAGGGCGTTACCCACCATCCCACCCACCGGAAAGAGATTGAGCAGCATCAACACGAACGCTAACCCTACCGTTGCCCAGGACACGCCCCGCCAGCGACCCTGCCAGCGGCTCAAGCCATAGCCCAACACGACGGAAAAGACCGCCAGTAGCGGCATGACATAGCGATGATCTTTATTGAAAATGGCAGACAGGATCAGATACGCACTGACCAAAAAGATCGCCAGCCAGCGGAAGGCGATCGCTGGGTTACCAGAGGTCGAGTAGCCGGAGAAGGACGCCAAAGGGCGATCGCGAAACGTGCTAAATCGACCACTCCAGGTCAGCAGCAACCCCACCAACGGCACGATTAACAAAGGCACCGTCAACGCTCTAGGCAGGTCATTCCAGTAATAAGTCCAGGCAGCCAGGGTATTGGTCGGCGGATCGCCTTCCGACATTGCCGGATCAACATTGGCATTCAGCCAGACACTGATTTGAAAAATCCAGTTGGTGGTAAACCAGGGAGCCAGCATGGTCAAACAAATCAACAGGCTAAACCCCAGTTGGGCTAAGCGTCCCCAGTCTCGTTGCCAGAGGGCCGTGCCACTCACCCACAGCAATGGGATCAACAGGAAAAATAGGGCAGATTGTTTGGTAAACAGGGCACCGCCCAGGCACACCCCAAAGCTCAATGCCCAGAGCCATTGCCGCAGCGGAGATTTAGCATCTCGCCAAACCGTCAGACAAAAGAAACTGGCAGCGACTAACGCGGTTAAGGGATAGTCGATCAGATAGTGCACCTGCACCCGATAAAAGCGGGGAAACAGCACACATAATGCCGCAGACCATAATCCCGCCTGGGCATGAAACAAATGCTTGCCCAATCCGTAAATGGAACCCAGTAGAATTGCGCTAAACAGCAGATTGACTGCCGTTGCCTGGACAATGCCCCGACCCAAGAGTTCGATAAAAGGCGCGGTTGAGATATAAACCAGGGGTGGATATTTGGACGACAGCCGCCAAAGTTCTGTCCACCATTCTCCTGAAAACCAGTGGGCATTGTGCAGCGTCCACCAATAATTCAGCGACCCCGTCAGATGGTTTGCCAGATCCCAGGATGGGACGGAGCGATCGAGCATCAGCCAGGTCAAATTAATCGTGGCTCCCACCAGCCAGATCAAACTCAGGAGGGTGAAGTTGCCCAATCCTTTACGCTGCGTTTTCAATCTCATACCCTTGCCCACTGATCTCCATCTGGTATCTGGCGTAGAGCCACACAATGCATTGACTTCAATCCCCGTTCCTTAGGATCACAAATTAATTAAAACCCGGACGTTTATGGTTCTACGCAATCTAGTTAGGACATCGGGGGGGTGGGGGCGGTGCCCCCACGCAGGGGTTCCACCCCTGCACCCCGTCCTAACCCTAATGCGTACCGCTATATTTTTGGAAGCGCGGCTCTGCCGCGCTTCCAAAAATAAATCTTCCGTTTTATTAAATCCACGATTCTTAGTCTAGGACTTGAGGGGAAAACACCGATAGCGTTGATAGCGATAGCCATCGATGCCATCCAGTTGCGATCGCGGCACACAATTGACTTCTCGCAGGGGCGATCGCGGTTTTACGGCTTCCAGCAAGTCTGGAAAATTTAATAGCCACAGATCTAATGGACGCGGTTGGTTGCGCAAAACATCCTGCAAGATTTGCAGCGAAGCATGAGACGCAGAATGTTCCTGGGCAAGCAGAAATTGGGGATCGGTGGCGACTCTCCCATGGCGATGTAAATCCCAGGCAACCCCCATCAGCCGCCCCGTTTGCCCGTGGGTGTAATGGGGAATGGCGATCAGGATCGGTGTGCTGGGGCTGTCAGCGGCATCTTCGCGAATCTCGGCAGCCACGATTTCAGGACGGTTGGGTTTCTTGTATGCCAGGTCAAGCGAAACAGTCAATCCGCCTAAAAAACTGAAGAAAAGAATCAGGATCACCGTTCGTTGACCGCTCCCTGATACCCATCGCCAGCCCCGTCGCCACAATTCCCCCCGTTTGAAGGGGGGCGAGGGGGGATCAAACCCGTCACTCTGCTGATTCAGTAAAGACAGTTGAGTCCTCTCCCAGGCAGGTGCCAGGGCGATCGCCAGCAACACGACTACGGCTGGAAAGTAGACAAAGTTATACCGAAAGGCACTGGGTAAATTCATCCCCAATCCATACGTCATGCCCAGAAAAATGGCGATCGCTGCGGTGACAAAGCTTGCCAGAATTTGTATCGAGAAGCGGTGATCCGATTGGGTTGCCTGAATTTGCCAGCCGCGAATCAGCTTCGGCAACGTCCACAGCAGCAGCCCGACTAAAATGGTGCCGGAGATACGTTTGATGATTTCCTCAGGTGCTTGAATGGGCGCAAGATAGAGCATCGTGATCAATCCGGCGATCGATTGGGCAATGGAATCGATAAATGCTGACCCAAATCCCTGCCGATATAGCCATTCTGTCAGGTCACTATTCTGTACAGTGCTGAGAAAGGGCAACCAGACGGCTCCACCCACCGCCGTTCCGGCGATCGCCAATCCCAACCGGGACGACCCCAGAATAAACCCGCCCATTTGCTTCTGGACACTCAAAATCAAGCCCAAACCTACTAACACCAGCCCTTCTGCTGCCAGCGTCAAAATGAAAAAGTAATGGGTGGCAATTCCTAAACTATTGACCACAATCCAGACGCCCACCCACAAAAACGGCAGAGGCTGGCGATCGCGCACCTTTCTCGCAGCGACCAGTAAACATGCCAGAGATGCCATCACCCAGATAATCGGCAAGGTATAGTGACGGGCTTCATGCGCCAGATAAATGCTAAACGGCGACACTGCCATGATCACGGCGGCTAAGTGTCCTACCACAGGCGATCGCATGGCTAACCAACCCAGACCATAGGCAGCTGGAATGCTGAGCACCCCAAATAAAGCGGCTAGCGATCGCACGGCAAACACGGAGACATAGCCATCTACAGCCGGAAAAAAGTTGAGCCAAAGATGGGTCAAGACAAAGTACAGCGGCGGATGATTGCTCTCGCTCAACAAATGCTGCACCACTGCACCCACGCTGGTTGGGGGATTTACCTGCAACGGTGCTAACAATTGCGCCGATGGGATCACCTGATCAAGCGGGATCGGTTGAAACGAATGCCCCAGGCTAAAGACGATCGTAGAAAACTCATCTGTCCATAAGGGCTTTGTCGTCAATCCAACCAGCCGCAATCCTACTCCGATCGCCATCCAGACCAGCAGTAACCCAATATTCCTCCAGGGGCGATCGCCAAAAACCTTCAATGTCAACCAATCTCCGCATGAGCGTTCGTAAAAGATTATGGCGCTCCTGCGATCGGCTGGCAATCGTCTGATCCGTAAACGCGACGAGTAGAATTTAAAAAATGCCGCAGATCCTAGCCAGAGGAGCGATCGGGTATGACGCTAGCCAATGAACGAAAAATCTGGACGGATGAAGAGTTTATGGCATTTTCAGAAGAGTAGGTTGCATGACAGAAGAGGCGATCGCGCCATTTAGTCTGAAGATGCATTTGAGAAAGGAATCCAGCAAGCTCGTAGACGACTGGGGAAATAATGATGCAAATTAGCGATCGCCCAATCCCAATTACCAATACGACTCTGCGGCATTTGATTCATGAGTTAGGGGAAGAATGTCGCAATATCACAACCCTGATCAATCAACTTCAACTGCCTCACCTCACCCCTGAACAACAAGCAGAAATTTTGGCAGAGTTTTTGGCAGCAACAATTTATCTGCATACTCACTGTGGTGACGAGTTTCAGTCGTTGATTGCAGATGAGATGGAAACTATCCCAGATTAAAGGTCAATTGGATGTGGACAAGAAATCTCAGCAGAAAAGCCCAGGACAAATGAATTTGTGGGAGGAATGGCAGCTTCCGCTGCATCGCATTCAAGATGTCGCGAAAAAATTGTTGGCAAACTGTTTGAATCTTGACATCGTGGCACCCAGATTTTCGGATACCACTTAGCCTCGGTGCCAGGTAACAGATTCTCGAAATACCTGATTTCCCGTAGGTCGAGGGTCTGAAATAAAACTTTTTTATCGGAGTGAAATCCTTACCTGTTACACTCTACAAGTCTGGATGCGAGAGAAGAAAACCACCGCCACCCCAGCCCCCCAAAAACCCCCCCCACACACAACCAAACCAATGGGAAAATCCCTTGGGCAGAGGGAAGAGAGGAGTTTAGCTTGTTATACTCCAACCAGCTGCCATCCTTACGCCAGCCGACGCGATCGCAAAACTTATACCAGATTTCGTCACCAGGGTATTTGCCGTCAAGTTTAGCACCACATTCCACATAGATTTGTTTTTGTACGCTAAACCCAAATCTGCCCTGGCTATATTTCACCCAGAGGCGATCGATCGTTGTTAGATCCACACAGGGAAAATTCAACAGATCAGCGTTCTCGACCTTAGCCCATGATCCTTTCCCGATCGCTTTTAGCATTTGGGTTGCGGTTTCCCGATCGGCTTCTTTCCATTGTCCTGCCTTCAGCAGATCTCGCAATTTGCCATAATCAATCCCCTTTTCCGATGCCAGATCATCCGCCAATTCCGGGGCTTGTAGGGGCGCGGCATTCGGTTTAGATTTCTGGGAGGTGGGTGATAAGTCTTCTGCCGAATGCTGCGCCCTTACAGAAGGTAGATTAGATGACGAATGATGCGCCCGTACAGGCGATCGATTTTGATCCGTATCTTGCACCTGCACAGGCGATCGGTTGTCCTTCGACTCTCGTGCCTTGGCAGAAACATACACCTCATCCCAGATTGGCTGTACGTTTTCATCCAGCAACCCCAAGACTTGTTGCAATTGCTTTAAGCGTTTGTGTTCTCGTTCTCCTAAGGGATTTTTGTGGTTCAGGGCGCGGGTCAACACCTGGCGATAGCGATCGAGTTTTGCCTGCCGTTGCCGAATCGGTTCTAGGATTTCTGCTTCGATCGCGTATGCCTCTGCATCACTTAGCCCTAGCTTGTGTTGCCATTCTTCTAAAACCGGACGGCTGAAGATTTCGTCAATATCATCACCATCTTCCTGAACGATCGCCTCAACTTCTTTGCGATATTTCACCCTCGGATCGCCCAGGGGTGCGTTGGCAATCCGAATTCGGTAGCCTTCGTCTTTGAGGACGATGATTTTGGGTGTCATTGCGGGCGATTCTTCCTGCACCTTACGGCTGGCATACTGGTGCAGTTCTTGTACCGTAATTGCGCCGTCATTATCGATGTCGGCGGCTCCGGTGCGGATGCCTTCCAGCAGATAATGGGTGTAGATAGACAGTTCACCGTCTCGTCGCTCAAAGGAATATTGGATAGAACTGGAGGAGGTCATCACTACCCGTCCTTCTGCGCCCAATAATCCCCCTAGATCAATGCCGCCGTCGTCTTTGGCAAGCAGGTCGCCAAATGCGCCGCTAAAACAACAGTCGAGAATAATAATTTGCCGTTTGGCTTTGCTGTCGCGGATGCAGTCACGCACAAAGTTTGCCGGAACCGCTGTGGAACGCACCAGTTCTTCTTTTTGTTTGCGGGTATTGCAGGCAGCAAAGTAAAGCTCTGATCGATCATCTTTGATGCCATGCCCGGAGAGATAAAGCAATGCCAGGTCGTCTTTGCGCCGTTCTCGAAACCAGGTTTCGATCGTTTCACTCAGCTTGGTGTGTTGTGGGTTGATTAACGTGGTGACGTGATCAAACCCACCCATCGTGGGATCGTGCAATACGGCAGCAACTGCCTCAACATCTTTGGGAGCCGCTGGCAGCGGGTTAAAGCCTTTGGTATATTCGCCTGTGCCCACTACTAGCGCAACTCTTGCCATCTGTCTCTGAGCAGATTCATTTTCACTACTCTAACGGATTTATTTCTTGTCCCCCAATCTCGTCGTTTAACGGGTCATTGAGTCAGAAGGAAGTCTTTTCTTGGGGGCTTGCCCCCAAACCCCCACTGGGGGACGAGGCGCTTCCCCCAGACCCCCTCCGAAGCTGATATCGGTAAGAATCACATGACCAGGGTCGAGATTCTCAGCATTTTGGGAAATGTCGGGGATCTAGGGAACTGTAAAGAAATAATACCGATTTAAACAGACTCCACGGCACACCAATCTAGTGTAGGGGCGCATCGCGATGCGCCCCTACGGTATCTGATGCGATTGCTAATTAAATTGGTATAACATGAGCTGGGCTGTTAGCTGTTGGCTAATAGCTAATAGCTAACAGCCAGCCAAAACCATGAAACTATTTTTCAACAAGCCCTAGGGAAGTATCTCAATCAGGGCATTGGCTAGGGCTTCGTAATCCGCAGGGCTGTTGTACAGTTGGGCAGAAATCCGTATAAGTCGCTGAGGGGAGGGTTGCCAGGGGATGATCGGCACCTGGATGTGATAGCGATCGCTCAATTCCTGATACAGCGACTCTACATTGCCATCGGGTAAGGGTAAGGTTGCCATTGAGCCAATCATCTGGGGTGGGCAGGGTGGGTCTATCTTCAGGGCTTCGCAGAGGATTTTTTGCCCCAATACTGCTTTTTCGTGGTTCCATTGCATCAATCCTGACCAATCTCCCGGCACTAACCCACCCATAAACCGGATGGCTTCTGGCACGCTCAAATATGCACTGGGGTCGCCTGTCCCCATCCAGTCAAATTCCAACTGAAAGCGGGAGCGATCGCACCGAGGAGAATTGGCTCCGTGGCTGATCACGGTGGGGCGAATGTCGGCTTGCCGATCGGGGTGGACATACAAAAAACCGGCTCCTTTGGGCGCGCATAACCACTTATGGCAGTTGCCGGTGTAGTAGGTGACGCCCAGTGTTGTTAGATGGAGGGGAATCATACCGGGAGCGTGGGCACCATCGATCAACAGGTCAATGCCTTGTGCTTGCAGCGCTTGGGCAATCGGTTCAATTGGAAAAATCAGGGCAGTTTGGCTACTGATGTGATCCAATAGCACCAGTCGCGTTCGGGCGGAGACGTTGGCTAAGATGGCGTCCACCAGTTGGTCAGCGGATTGCACGGGAAAGGGTATATCTGCCACCACCACTGTTGCTCCGGCTCGCTCGGCAACAAAATTCAAGACATTGCGTGAGGCATTGTATTCGTGGTTGGTGGTCAGTAATTCATCGCCGGGATAAAAGGTCAGCGATCGCAATACGGCATTGACGCCACTTGTGGCATTGGGGACAAATACAAGATTCGCGGCGTCTGCCCCGACAAAATCGGCTAGGTCTTGCCGTGCCTGGTCAAGCAACACTTCATAGTCCTGGGCAAAAAATCGCACGGGCTCCTGCTCCAGTCGATCACGTAGCGATCGCTGGTGGGCTAACACGGGTATCGGACACGCCCCAAACGATCCGTGATTGAGAAAAATCACCGTCGGGTCAAGGGACCAGAGCGATCGCCAATGGGCATCAGACCTGTTAGCCTCGTTCGCAATGTTATCAATCGGCGGAGTGCTGTAGCGTTCGGGATTAACCATGCGGATGAGCTAAAGAAAGGGATGAAGTGAGCGATCGCCTAGCCATCTACCAAAACCACTGAGGCTAAAAAATAAGAATGGGTGACGCGATCGCGTCACCCATCCTACTTACCCTATCTGCAAGCCATGAGTTAGAACCTTAAAAAGGCTCTCTCAAAACTCGACGTCATTAAAACTCCCCAGGCGGGATTCGAACCTGCGACCAATCGGTTAACAGCCGACCGCTCTACCACTGAGCTACTGAGGAACGCGAATCTAATAGTATCTAGAATTAGGACACTTTGGCAAGCCCCGATCCATCTTTTTTTTGAATTTCTTTAAAGCTGGCTGGCTGGCTATGGCGATCGCACCGATTTAATCGGCACTTTGACCCAATCGCAACTGTGCCAAACGCTGACGGGAAGCGGGATCGAGCGAATGTGACAAAAACCGACTGGGCGATCGTCCTTTCGGGTTTTGCTGCGATCGAATGCGATGGGTCATCAACTCGACATCTGCCTGCAACCGTTGTGCCGACATCCACTCGGCACCATACCCTGTTACGGTCAATTGCTGTGCCCGGTCAGACGTTGCCACAATCAGCCGATGGCTAAATTTCCGGACATCGTGACGAAATTTGGCACATGCCTGTTCGATATAAGAATCGGCAGTTTGTAAAAAATCGGTATAGCAAATCGCCAGATGGGGCGTGATGGTTTCGCGGCTACCGGGATTGCCTTGATACTGGGCGTCAAAAATTACATTGGTTTCGTATCCCTGAAACGAACTATACCCCGCCAATGCCTCAGTTAATTCTCTCCGTGCTTCTTCTAACCCCGTGCGATCGCGTGTCCGCTTCAAGCCTGCCCAGGCTCCAATGATGTTGTAGCCATCAACCAGCAGAATCGCTTGTGGAGTAGAGCGTGGCATGGTTTAAATCTTTCAAGAGACGTTTAGAGAGATGTGTTTCATATTTTTAATATTCTTATATGATGCCCCGTTGATTGAGTTGTGTAAACCAACACTCTTTTCTGAAGATTATTTATAAGTAAAACTGAAGGGTTTATCTGTGGGTGCGTGGCAACGCCGCGCACCCAAGATTTATAGAGTAGATCAGGACTCTGGTTTCACCTGCATCAGCCGTTGCTTCAAGCGTTGAGGATCGCCCTGATCGACCACTCGACCGTTTTCTAACAAAAATGCACCATCGCAATAATCCAATTCATCCAGTCGATGGGTTACCCAAAGCGCAGTTAACTGCCGCTCCTTGACCAGGCGTTGCACCTGCTCGACTAAATCAAGCTGGCTATCGGGGTCTAACAACGCAGTGGGTTCATCCAACAGCAATACTTCACAATGACGGGCGATCGCCCCAGCAATGGCAATGCGTTGCTTTTGTCCGCCACTGAGGGCATAGATCGGTCGTCGCTGTAAATGCCAGAGATTGACGGCAGCCAGTGCTTCTTCTACCCGTTGCCGAACCTGGGGAATGGATAACTTTTCTTCGACCAACCCAAAGGCAACATCGGCGGCAACCGTTGGCATCACCAGTTGATGATCAGGATTTTGAAACACATAGCCAACCGTGGGCAAAATCCCGATCGTGCCCGATTGGGGATGGAGTAAGCCCGATAGCAATTTGAGTAAAGTTGACTTGCCACTGCCATTGGTACCCAACAGCATCCAAAATTCGCCCTTGGGAATCTCTAACGAACACTGATCTAATACAGGCGTTGTATTCGACCAGCCAAAACATAGGTCATGGATGGCGATCGCCAACTCGCTCATAAAATTGCTGCTGTTAAAAAATGGATATGTCGTATTTCGGATCGCCTATGAGAGGCACACCCCAAAGGAGTGCGCTTCCCAGAACCCGCTGATCTTACGACTGATTTAGGACGGCTATAGATTCAGAGGACTGAGGGACTGATGTTGGATGGAACTGGCTTTGCCAGTTCTATCCAACATCAGGTTTGAGAACGACCCAATTATTCGCTTAGCGCAAAGAAACCGGGCACTCTCCCCGAACTGGTTCCACTTCCCGATTTCTCTGCTACTTGAACTCCCGACAGTTCACTTACCATCACCGCAATCTTTTTGCCAACCTGTTGCTCACACGTAAGTTCAAGCAAAGCAGGGCTACCCGATCGAATTGCATCCATCACCTGCTGATAAACCGCATCCGCACCCTCCTGCGTTTTACGCTGTACCGACAACATTGAAGGTGTATTTTTTAGAGCCAGGTCAATAATGTACATACTTTCTCTAGAAATCGATCTCAGTCATTCACTCTTCAAGTATCTCAAATTAAAGCCAGTTCGACGAAAGCACCCCATGTAAACCCGATCTATTTTGTCAAGGCGTGGTTTTTACGGAGAACGCTGCCTACGGCACCCAATTTTTTGCCAGATCCCATCCTGCAAAGCGAATAGTTACGAAAAACCTGCTGTTTTTGCAACGTTTCTGAAACATTATCTGGATTAAGACATGGAATCGGGATGGAAAAACCAGAATTCTATCGATATAATGATGAGACAGTAAAGAAAAGTAACATCTGCTCATAAAACTTGGCATTTTCTGCTCATAGAGTATGAAAGCCTAGATTGAGAGCAATGGACTAAATCCTGATCAATAGTTCTGTTGATAATCAATTACTCGGAGACTCTGCTATGACCATAGCAATGGGTCGCGCC
>NZ_JBSLYH010000035.1:0-85873 GCF_055793305.1 Calyptranema fuscum S582 | reverse complement strand
TAGTTGGAATTGGGATTGGCATGACAGTTTCTGCTTATAGTAGCCAGGGCAAGTTGAGCGATGAAGTCACCGTAAATCTAGAAAACATTCGGACTCAGATCGAGCCAGATAAAGTAGAGGCACGGTCATTCTGGTCACGCGCCGACATGCATCTCACCATCGCCAAACAAGCCCGTGATGCCAAGCAAATTGCAGCCGCCCAAACCGCACTCGAACACGCCAAAACAGTGTGGCATCAGTGGCTTCAGCAACGCCCCAACTAGCTGATTCAGTTTCGCTATTACGATAATCTGCGCCAACGATTAGATCAAGACGATCTCAAAGTAACCGCTGCTTTATATATCCAGGCGATCGCTCGTGATCTAGAAGAAGTATTACAAAGTGCTCCTGACCTTTCAATCCCAGATGAATTACAACACCATCTAGATCGACTGTCGCAACAACTCAATCGTTACATCTTATTGACTATGCAGTTAGAGAAACTAAAAAGCTTAGTTGCTGTTGTAGAAAGTGAACAACGATATGAATGGGAAGACAAAGCAGAAGAATTGACACAGCGATCGCAGATGCTCTTGCCTGCACAGGACACTGAACTACAAGCATTACAAAATGAATTAAATACCAGCATTGAAACAGTGAGAGTATTAGGTGCTCAGACATCTGCCATATTCAAAAGTGTTGATGGAAGCACTACACCAGGTCTGGTAATCCAAGCACCATCCGTACAAGCTACCCATCAACCAATTCTAGGCTGGGGGCAGTCCTGGAGCGCGATCGCTAGCCTTTGGCAAACAGCAAATGGTCGCCTTCAGCTATTCTATCTATCCAGTTATCTAATCTCATTTACCGTTCTAGCAGGTGGTGGATTTAATCAACTCTATTGGACAAAACCCACGTTTGGAGCCAATGGATGGGGCGATTATTTCGCCTTATTGGCACTAGGATTTGGGGCAGAAGCCACTCGCAATGTAGTCACTCAGGTGGCAAGTAAAACAGATGAATCAACAAAATAATTGGAAATTCAACCGCTCATTAACACAACCTTGAAACCACAGTAACCGTGGATGCTTCCATCGTTTCAAATTGAGAGAAACAATTAATAGAGTTGTTGGGTAATAAGCTCAAAAATCCTTGAAACCCATGCCTAGCAAGCATTTCAGCGATCTTTGAATAAAATCCTTGAAACCCAGTCTGTATAAGCATTTCAACGATTTTGATCATTATTTCCCAATAGGTCTAATGTAATAGCTCGAAGTGCCAATTGGCTACGAGAACAGCAAGGCAATAACTCCATGCTATCTGCTACTCATCAATTGCGGGCACGGGAGAAGACACAGTTAACATCAAACTCTCATCTACCTACTATGACTAACCAGCTTCTCTAAACTGTTGGCAATCGCTGTAAGAACACTTGCAGATCTGCTGATCGGATCTCGATAGGCTAATTTTACTCAAGCCCTCTACGAATAGCTTCCGCATCTGATTCAGGTAGTACAATATGACGATCGCCTATCATAACTACTGCTCCAGATGTATTACCACCAAGTGCTACAGATTGATTGCTTATTTGAAGAGTAATATACCCTGCCCAAATGGCTCCTATTAAAGTCTGTAGACATCTTCAGCAATGCATTCATTCAACTGAATACAATTAAGATTTTTTATAATGAGGTTTTTTATGGAGGAGATCTAAGTTCCTCTAAAGCCTTTTTTGCAATTTGCCGAACGCGCTCCTTGGTAATGTCAAATATCTGACCAATTTCATCCCAAGTATACTTTCGTCCACCATTTAAACCATAATATAACTTTAAAATATCTCTTTCGCGAGGAGTGAGAGTGCTTGTATCGTTGACTAGGGTACTTGCTTCTGCTTCCGAAAGCTCATCATCAAGAACTTCTAGAAACTTACTCGGTAAAGTGATATCTAATCGAGTTTGTAAAGCTTCAATTACTTCTTCTGCACTTTTAGTCCCAAAGCTCCTAATTTCTAGTAAATCCTTTCGTGTATAGTCCAGTAAATCAGCTACTGAATGAATTTGTGCTCTTTTCAAGGCGTTGTAAACTCGACCAGTAAGTTGAAGTTCTTCGATAGGAATTTGATTAGTCAGATCTTCTTCTAAAGAATCTTCATTACTGTTTTTAAGGTTAAGGATGGAAGAATCGGATGGTTCTTCTCTGGATCGCGACTTTCCTGAGGGTCTTGCCCAATCAATTCCAAGGCGTTTTTTTAAAGCTTTGATTACTTCTTCTTGAGATTTAAGACCAAAACCATTTATTTCCAGCAGATCTTCTGGAGCAAATTCCAATAGATCTCCTACTGAATGAATTAGAGCACGTTTAAGACAATTATAAGCACGTACTGAAAGCCATAACTCCTCAATTGGAATTTTGTAAAATGCATGTTCGTTATCTGATGTATTGAGAGAATCTGAACTAGATTGGTTTTTAAGTGCAGTAGTCATCTCAATAAATGGCAATGGTCTTGGTCGCCAGTTTGTTTCCCTAACAACCTTTAATACTTTTGGTAAAAAGTCCTTCAGTTTTTGTTTCAACTCTTTAGTTCCGGTTGCTGCAACAACTTCATATCCTCGTAAAAGTGAGGGAAGATCTTGCTCTTGGCGTACCAGAAGTATTTTTGGGATTTTGTATTGAAACAACTTTTCTAAGGCGATGCTAATTCCGATCGCCACAAACGTCTCGACTGAAGTTGTAGGTGAAATATGATAGATAGCGAATGGGGTCGATCGCACTGTTTGACAATGGCTACATAGCAGAAATTGATAGCCATCTACAAACGATCGCTCATCCAGGTAGCTAAATTCTAAGTCGCTGTAGCGGCTGAAGATCTCCTCAAATGCGCCTCGGATTTCGTCACATTCGGATTGGCAATAGTTGGGATGCTGTTTATCCAAACCATCAGCGATGTGGCAATGCAGGGTTTTCTGTCCCCACTGTTGAGAGCAGGGATGCTGTTCGCGGAAGGAGCAAACGCGATTGCCAAAGATGCAGAAGCGGTTTAGCCAATCGCGATCCGGAGGCACATCCAACCATTGGGGAAGTCGTTTTTCTAGTTCCTTTTTCAGGGTGATGTCGCCTGTGAATTCGATTGTTTCAATGCCTTGTAGACAGGCAGGTAGGGGTAAGTTTTTGTTGCTGCTGTGGCAAATCAGGAGAGTGGGGCGGTTGAGGGCAATGGCGATACCCAGTTCAATGAACACGTTGCGCGGAAGTTGCCAATTTCCTTGCTTGTCTTGCCAACTGGAGATGTCGTAAATGCCGTAGCGAGAGTTGGCGATTAGCTCAACCACTTTGTCGCGCAGCGGTTGGGTTGGGTCAAAGTGATCCGCTGCATACCAGGGTTCCAGGTTAAATGTTGGCAGGATGGCAGCACAGGCACTCTTGAGATCTTCACTCCACTCAGCCCCAAGCGAATGGGCTACGAAGCACGTTTGGCGATCGTAGTTGATATGTTCGATGCTTAAATTACCAATGTCTATCACTTCAAAGGATTAGGAGAGCAAATATAATAATTCTGCGAAGTCATAGATTAATAGGATTCAGTATCTAACAAAGCTTGGATTAACTATGCCCAGATTCAAAGGGCTTAACAATCAATCTTACTCCTTGAATACCGACAACAATTACCTTTTCCCCAACTTTAATAGTTGTGTTATCGTAACCCTGATCTAACATCGCAAACCAAGAAGTCGCCTGGTATGTTACTCTTCCTGCACTGATAGAAGTAATAGTCATCTCTACTATTGCTATGCCTATTGAATCCGATGGATTATTGGTTTTTGTGTTACGTAGTCCTCCAAAGAGAAAGGAACTTCTTTCCTGTCTCTGACTGAATTTCTGTCGAAGTTTAGGAAAATCAAAAGGAGGTTTAAAGTCATAAGCTGGGACAAGAGCTATATTTAGAAGATTATAAGCAGTTTCTGGGATCTTCTTCTTTGTCTTACGCTCATATGCATCCTGCCCTGCATACATAATAGATTCTAGTTGACAAGCATCTTTTTCATTGACTTCTATAACTTCACCTAATATCTCTGGATCTTTCAAAACATTAGAAAAAACAGTTTCACCTTGAGCAATTAGCCAGGCACGGAAATAATCAAAACCATCGTCAGAGCAAAATGTAATAATATTTGCAGCATCCCAAAGATAATTAAGATGCGATTGATGGTGGAGTGTATGAAAAAATCTTTGGAACTCTATGATTTCGACAGATGAGAGAGCCGCAAGATTTCGAGTAAGTATTTCAACTTGAAGTTCGTTATTATTTTTGCTTTCCCGCTTTGCCGCTTCAATCAAACCCCAAAATCTTGAAACAGTCATAGTTTGAGATTCTGTGTTGTTACCACATAATAAACTTTCTTGTATAAAAGGCTCATTCTCTAAGAAAGGTAAGGGTTGATATTTCCATTTCGCCTGTCGAATTTTATTTATTACTGTAGGGATGAAGGCTTGTAATTGTTTTTTCTTTGTTTGATCATTGTGAGCAACAATAACTTCATAGCCAATTAATAATGAGGGAATATTTAGTGCGTCTTCTACAATCAAAAATTTAGGAATTTTGTATTTGAATTGCATTTCTAGTGCAAGACTAATTCCAAGCGAGATGAACGTCTCTACGGGAGTTTGGGGCGTGATTCGATAAATCGCTAGTGGTGATAAACGAGTAATTTGACATTGGTTACAAAGTAGAAAGTTATAGCCTTGTCTCAATGACAGAGAATCTAAATAAGCATATTTAACATCATTAAACCGTTCCAAAATATCTTCAACAATGCTACGGAAATCAAGGCTATACGCATCTGCTCCATCCGAAACGACACAGTTTAGTTGCCTTATTTCAGGTTGCATAACCTTAGGATGTGACTCTCGATAATCACAAACCTGACCACCAAAAGTACAGTAACGGTTCCACCAAGCGGTTTCGGGCAATATGTTAATCCATCTAGGAAGATGCTCTGCAAGAACCTTTCTCAATGTCCTCGTACCGCTGAATTCTATGATTTGGTCACCGAGGCACTGCAACCCTTTTGGTAATAGTAGTTCTTGGTTACTCACATGACGTAATAGTAGAATGGGCCGATTCAAGGCTATGGCAATGCCCAATTCAATCATCACATTTTGGGGCATTTGCCAGGGACTGCGCTCATTTTGCCGCCAGCAGGAGATGTCGTAGATGCCATAGCGGGCATTAGCAATCAGTTCCAGCACTTTCTGTTGCAGTGACATATCTGCCGCAAAATGCTTGCGGGCGCAATCCACCTCAAGATTGTATTCTGGTTGACTCAACACCTCCTCACAGGCACTCAGCAAATCAACCGACCAGTGCGCTTGTTCACTGTAGGCAACAAAGCACTTTTGGCGAGCGTAGGTCTGGTATTGCGGGCGCAGTCCACCGATGGCATCTTCCGTCATTCGCTTAGCCTCCCTGCAAACGCTGAAGATGGGTTTGGGTCAACGCTTGAATCTCAGCTCCATGCTGATTCAGAAAATGCTCAAAAAACTGCCTCACCGCTCCATCCAGCACCACCCCATAGGACTGAGTTCCCTCTGCCTCATACAGTTGCTGCTGAATCTGCTGGTCTATCGTCTGAGTTTGCATGGCCTGCGTAAATTGAAACTGCCGATCCAGATCTCCTAACAACCGAGACATCTCCAACCGTTGCGACATCCCTTCCCACAGATAGCTCAACAAAAGCTGCTCAAACCGTTGACCAATCTCTTGCCGCATATCCATACTGACGGGTAGAAACTTGGTTGGAATCTGCAACACCTGTAATTGCGCCAGCACCCAGGCAGACAATTCCTCCGGCATCATCCCCACCAAACGGGTTGGAATTTCCCCTGAGTCATCTGTCTTCCCCAAGCTTAAATCAATGATTCGGCTTTCATCCAGATGCCGATCGCTCAACCAACCTCGCATCTGTTCAAACGTCGCCAAGCTTTGGCTATCCCCATCTCGCAAAACCAGAATCGGCACCTCACTGCCAACCACACATTGAATCAAAGCAGCTTGCAGTGCCTCCAGCCTGGGTGCAGTCCGTAGCAATGCCATGTCCATCCGACACAGCCAGCCATTTTCGATGATCACGGGTTCCAGAGCTGGTACCTGGACAACCAAAATTTTGTTCACATGGTTGCGGGTCAGAATGTCTTGCGAAACATGCTCAGCCTGAATCGAAAAATAGCGATCGGGATGCCCCGGCAATACCAGCACCCCCTCCGCCGGACGGGCAACTCGCTGAGTCAGCACCGCATTCTGGCTCTGGTAGCGAGTAATGTAAGTTCGCAATCGTTCTGAAGCGTCGGCTGTCTGTAACCACTCAGCAAAGCTGGCTTCCTGGCTCAATCGGGTTCGCAGCTTTTCCAGCAGTTGGTCAAACACAAACCGCTCATTCTCTTTTAGCCCCTCCACAATCTCAGCCAATGCCTGAAAGATCGTCTGCTCCAGTTGCAACTCCTGCTCTTCTCGCGCCTGGTTAAACGATCGCAACAATCGATCCAGCACCTCCCCCATCACCTGCTTAAACGGCAGATGGTTAATCTCCGTTTTGCTAAACTCCCCCGATTCAATGTTGGGGCAAATCAAATGAAGGAACACCACCACGGGAGTCTCTTCGTCTATTCCGTAAGCATCCAGAAACTCCCGCAATCCCACAACTGCCCGTTCCGGTTGAATTGGCGCAAACAATCGACGACGCAGAAACGGGTCATCGTAGGTAGGCGTGAAGTTGAGGGCAGTCCAGATCTCCCGTGTGCCTGCTTGCAAAGGCGCGATCGCCGCCTCAATCACAAAGGGAATGCTGGGTTCTTCTCCCGTATCCCTGGCAATGTCATAAAACACCTCCTCATCCAGCGGCAAAACCTCTGTCAGTGTTGTCCGAATATGCTCTTTCCCAATCCGTCCCAAGAGCAGAGAGTCAAAGGATGGACTGAGACGACACATAATCTGATAGAGCTGCTTCGCGCCCATCCCCTCAAAGTCTTCAACCGCAAGCCTGGGTTGTCCAAATTCTTGAAGAACGGTTGTGATTAAAGCCGTCTGATTATCAGAACCCGCATGGTTAAAGCCGTTAAAATATGAGCCGATTGACTCAACCGATAGATCAGCCACATTCTCATCACTTTGCTTGCGGTAAAGCGCCCCCAGCAAATCCTGAAATGCTGTGAGCGAATACCACTGGATTGGTGCAACACCCCGAAACTTAGTCAGCCAGCTTGAATTTGCCTCGTAGTGAACTGACCATTCCTCCTCCCCCACCTCTACTGCCCAATCAAACTCAACATGAGGATTACACAGATGGTACTGTTCCGCCAACCGCTGCAATTCTGACAGGGTTCGGGGCTTTTCTTGCTCAAAGTAGTCCAGCGCCACTCGAATAGTTGTGCCCTCGCTCTTTTTATATGGCTTGCTTGGACAGTTAAACTGAATCGTTTGCTGAGTGGTATCGACCTGGTAAGTCGGCAGATACTCCATGCTCTCACAAATGATCGAAAGCGGTTTCTGGTCTGGACTCCAATCGCTAGCCACCCGATTGCGTAACGCATAAGGAATCCCCAGCAGCGTCTTCAGCGCATTGCCCAGAGCACCTCGCGTCAGCCCTTTGATAAAGGCTTTGCGGGAGGTATACTGCTGGGTGGCAAAGATTTCGGGAATCAGGTCGGCGGGAAAGACTGAACGGTTGCTCACCTCTACAAACAGTTGCTTGGTAGCATATTCAAGCCGGATCTTGACACCAGGAGTTTGTTGAGGATCGCTGCGCCACTGACCTTCATCCGCATCCAGAGCGTTATCAATCAGTTCCTTCACAATATAGAGATCCCACTCATGTGCAGAGCGTCCCGTCGTGCGACTCAATCGATCCAGTCGCACAAAATCAAATTCACGGTTGAATGAGAATGCCTCTGACATCGGCGTTTACCTGGCGTGCCTGTTAAAGAACTCCTGATGCCTGGGAATGAACTGCTGTTGCAAAGCAACGAAGTTTGGAAATTGATACATGCCCATACCGCGCAAATCCAGAGGAACGTCTCGATTCGATCGATGCACCATTAAAAACGGTCGGTTCAGTCCAATACTAATGCCCACAGCCAGAAAGGTTGTGGGTGAGCAATTCTCGTCAACTCGATAGATCGCAAAGCGAGATGTCTGAATGGACTGAACCAGTTGATCCAACACCCAACCACAGGTCTCCGCGTTTTTGAGTTGGTCGGTCAGGGACACTGCCTCCAGGTGAGAGAGGGAACCCTGCAATGCTTCCATGATACTCCCTTCAAAATCCTCATCCTCAATCAATCCACCTGCTGCAATCAAGTATTTTGGCTGGCTCCCAGCTTGTGGCAAATCAGCAATAAAATGAACAACCCCAAAATCATATTCCTCGATCTGCCCTGCCAACTCTCGTCGCATCGTGCGAAATAAGCCACCCTTAGCATAGCGACTTAACCCTTCCAGTACCCCCGGAATTTTAGCCTCATAATGCTGAATCAGA
Organism: Calyptranema fuscum S582; assembly: GCF_055793305.1. NCBI lineage: Bacteria > Bacillati > Cyanobacteriota > Cyanophyceae > Oculatellales > Oculatellaceae > Calyptranema > Calyptranema fuscum. The sequence continues at coordinate 77,366 of NZ_JBSLYH010000035.1, read as the reverse complement.
AAGAAAGGTGCCCCTAATCCGATCGCAATCCCCAACTCTAGATACACATTTCGATCCTGTAAAGGTGGCAGCAGGAACATGCTGAACCGCGATGTATAGATTTGTTCACAGATCCCGCACAGTCGGAATCCACTGAGCAAGGTATCTCCCGAAAAGTAGGGCTGGAGCGTGCTGTTATCATCGCTAGCCTGCGCCAATCCTTCCACTAAAGCTTGCCGCCAGTCTGCCAGCAAGTCAGAAGTGAATCCATGAGAGACAAAATACTGATTCGGTTTAGCTGATAATAACCGTCCCTTACACAATCCCTTCTCAAACAGAGCAGGAGTCGGTTGCAGTCGAGCCTGAATCACTTGTAACGATTGATCGGAACTGATCAATCCAGTTGCGTTCATTTCGTCAGTGAGGGCGATCGCCAACTGTTGCTGTCCTTGTTGATAAGCAGCATTCAGACTTTGAGGAGATAACCGATTTGCTTGTATCTCAGTAATGTATTGCCGAAACCGCTGCTCACTAGCTCGAATTTCGGCAACTAGAGTTTCATTTTGGTTGAGCAGTTCCAATAAAACCACAACTTGAGGCAAACTCAGTTGTTCTCGCAGCACTTGGCGATAGCAGCTTATGAAATCTTCAATAATTCGTCTGGAATTCAAGCCCTGTTCCTGAATTCGCTGCTTACCCTTATCGTAAATGCTGACATGCTGCTCAAAAGCTTGCTGAATCTTAGACCAATCGATCGCCTGACGTTCTAGAATGTACCCTCCGACCTGCCGAGTTACTTCTGCATCCAGGAAAAAGTTGTCAATACCTAGCAAATTCCTTTCAGGATACTTGTTGAAGTACAAGTCCAACGCTTTCCACAAAACTTCACGTAGACGGTCATACAAATTAGGCTCAATCAACCCTGCCCATTTCAAAGCCTGCCCAGCTAGCGTACCGTCAAGTGACTGAGCATGGTGCTTGAGAATATCCGAAGCAATATTTGTCAGAATACCAGCGGTGATGGGAATTGCAGTAAAAGGCTCAGGAATCATCATTGTTTTTGAAGTTGAATCAGGGGGATTGTCGGAAGAGGAACTGGGCTTTTGCAAAACAGCTTCCAGTCTATCTAGTTCATCTAAGAGATGAGATAATTGTGCTTCCTCATCAATCAGTTGTTTCTCTAATTGAAATTTAACTGCTGCTCCAGCTTCGATCGCTAAAGCTTCTCGCAGACGTTTTGCCTTCTCACTCCGCAACTGCCACTCCGATTGCAACGTGTCCCATCGTTTCTTCAATCGTTGTTGTTGCCCTGAACGCAAGCCAGGGGTTTCAGGCTCTGGTTCTGTCAGCTTTTCTTGCGCCATTGCCAAAACAGCTTGGATAGTTTGGGCATCTGCGCCATAAATAACAATGTTGCGATCGCCTGTTACAATCACTGCATCATTTGCATTGCCACCCAATGAAACGGCTTCGTCTCCGGTCGCCAGAGTTGCATTACCAGCGGCGATCGCAGCTACTAATTGTTGGATCTCCATTTCAGAAAGCTTATTTCCAACCAGTCGTCTGACAATTGCTTCCAGTGCTTCCGGCATTGTGTGACGTTCCTAGCTCATGGTCTGAGTCCCCAAGCCCCAACTTATCCATTCGCACTCCCATAAAAGTGAAAATGTGAGTGATTGAGTGTATCTCTTAAGATCTGAGATTTTCTCGTTATAACTTAATCTGAGTCTTTCATCCCAATTTTTCCCAAGAGATTTAAGAATGCAGCGATCACTATGACTAACTCATTCGGCTTACAAAAATAGACGCTGCTTCATAAAACTCTCCCTTAGATTGCAGATGATACCCCCCCAACAACAACCCCAACCACACCTTTATTAAAGGCATCTCTAAGGATTGCTGAAGTTCTAACAATGAAATAGTGGGTTCAAGCTGTTGATTGAGTGCTTCATGAATTGCTCCAATCCAAGCAGAGACACCTTCATCATGAGCGATCGCCAATACTTTTGCATAGGCTGTGGTTTCACTTTCCTGCTGTTGCTGTTCCAAAACCTGCAACAATACTGCCTTATCGACTTCTCCTACCAGAGACTGATTCTTTTCATCGTTATATTGAAGCTGACGACAGGGCAACACTCTAGGGAGCGGCAGCAAGGGTTGAATAAATTGCTCAAAATCTACCTTCATAGTTTGTCGCACATAGCGTTCAAACGCATCCTCCGGCATCACTGAGCCCTCTGCATTAGCAAAGGTCTGTAAATCTTCAAAGATGAATTGGGAATGGTCATGAAACATTTGACTAATCTGAGCGATCGCCTCTCCTGCTACCTGTAACTGTGCCATCGTGTCGAGTTTGTCCAGCGTTTCATCCAACACATGTAATAGGTGTCTCAACTCAATAGACTGAGGCGCGATCGCTGCCTGCTTCAACACTGTCCACAATGGCAATTCTAAGGGCTCGATTGGTTGCATAGAGTGCTCTCAAGGCTGCAAGGGACAGGGACGAATACGACACAACTCTGGATCAAGCCGAATCTGGCTAGCAAACTTCTGAATTCCATACCGCTCTTCCAGCAAGCTCAGCATCTTACTCACATAAGCATGAACTTGACTAGGCACCATACCCATACAATGAATCGGTGGCACCATCGCCACCTTCTCCTGTCCTTGCCAAATTTCTGCCCCAATGGCATGAACAGGCGTTTCTCCTCCACTGCTGCGATACACTACCAACACAGCAAACACTAACTGCGCCAGCGGCTCAAATGGAACAGAAATTGTTTCAATCTGCGTCTCTTGCCGTTTTCGATTGCGGGTTTGCTGAATGCGATCGCGATGTCGTCCATAGGATCGACGACTATAACACACTGCCGGATTCCAGCAACCATCACCATCCGAGCCGTGTAAGACTTGTGCCTGTTCTGCCGATAGCGTGGCGCATTTACGACATTTTTCTGGGATGGCTCTAGGCATCCAACACCTCACACAGAAACTAGCATTCCATTCAACCCTACCTGGTGCTCAAAAGATGGAACTGGCAACAGCAACAATCAGGTTAGTCTAGGTCACGCTTCATGCTAAAGACAGAAGCCGTCGTGTTGCTTTCTAGCACTGACATCATCTTGATTGTACTCTAATCGGCTTGGCAATATTAATTTTGTCTTAGACTAGTCATATCCCAAATAACATAACTTATTTGGGACGTAAATTAAACTAACGCATACGATTACTCTTTATGCCATCATTTCCCCGTTTGTTTTAGATCTTTTACTGTAGTGGTGTGCAAGTTCGTTAAGTACAGAAACGTTATTGTGGGGCGCGGAGCGCCCCACAATAACGTACTGAATCAACCCGCACAGCACTGTATTCCTAACGATTTCTATAACGTTACGCACTTAAAACTAAGACAGGTAATGTGTTGAAAAACACGGTCTCGCGAAGCTTTTCAACATATTACCTGTCCTATCGCAATTACATGAGGCTATATACCAGGGATTTTTCCTCCGAATTAAATCCATGTCACATCAACCTACTCCAGACCCTATTATTGTTCCAATTCAAGCCCTACCTTCGGTTCTCTTAACTTCTTCTGCTACGTTCTCACACACTCCTACCGATCTGCGGCACTTGCGAGTGGAAGAATTCGTACAGGCGCGATCGCTGGCTTTAAATAGTCGGAAAGCTTATCAACAAGATTTACAGCGATTTATGGACTGGACAGAAACAGAATGGGTACAGGTAACGCGCCGACAAATTGCTCAATTTAAAGCATTTTTGATGGAAGAGACCCAATTAGCTCCTGCAACGGTCAATCGAGTGTTGACTACCTTAAAAAATTTTTATGGATGGATGGTCGATTCCGAGCATGTGTCCAAGAATCCAACTACAGCCGTTTCACTGCTAAAGCTAGAAGAACCAGAAGCTCAAGATTTAAGCCAAATAGAAGTCATTCAAATTTTCGAATCAGTATTTCAGGGAAAATTTCCTTACCGGGATCTGGCACTGATCTCAGTACTACTTCATGGACTGCGAGCAGAAGAATCCTCTGCTCTCAACCTAGAAGACTATGACGGGACACGACTGCACATTCGCAAAGCCAAGGGTGATAGTAAAGGATGGGTTCCCTTAAATAGTCAAGCCCGTCAACAGGTCAATGCATATTTAGATTGGCGGGAACAGCAGGGAGAAACCTTAGCGGGCGATCGCCCCTTGTTTTTATCGTATTCTCGTCGCAGCTATGGTCAACGGTTGAGTTACTGGGGCATTCGAGATGTTATGAATCGGATTAAAGAATCCACGGGGATTGACTTGAATGCCCATCGATTTCGGCATACCTTCGCTACCGACTTAGTACTGAAAGGAATGGATACATATCACATCATGACGCTAACCCGACATAAGTCCCTACAAAGCTTTAAACGCTATACCAAACGTGCTGATCAGATTGCTGCCGAGCGAGCTTTCTATGAGGCGATTGGAGAATCCCAACCCTCTACTTAAAATCCACTCTATTAGACCTGTTTTAAATTAGATTTTTGGCATGTTGTAGTGAGCAGTGGTTACGCCGCTCACCACAACATGCCAGCGTTCTATTTTTCTCTCTCTTCCTCAAGCAGCAACTCTAGCTGGGTTAATAACGTTTCTAGCTTCTCCTTTTTCATTGGGTTATCCCAAATTTTTGCCTTCTTAACACGCTGATAGGTAGTGTCAAGGCGCGATCGCAGTGTGGTCTGTTGTTCTGCATCTGAAGGATTAAGTTGCAACTCCTTCACCCGCTGTCGAATCTGAGTCAACGACAAATCTTGCCCGATCGAATCATTTAACAATATTTTTCGTTGACTTTCGTTCTTAATACGAGCGATCGCCTGAGCTTTAGTGTAAGCCAGTTTTCCTTCACTAAGGGCACTAAGAATATCTTCTGGTAATTTGAGCAAGGGCAAACGATGTTTGACAAAAGACTCCCACGCCATCCCAATTGCCGAGAATAAGCTTTCGATAATGCTCTTCTCTTCATTACCCACAACGTTGTGGGTAACTTTCCCCTTTACCTCATTCTCCATGCGATAAAGGAGGGAAACAATTTCTTGTGGACTATACTCAAGCTCAAGCGCTAGCAAGTTGAGAATTCCCTGCGTCTCTTCCACAGGGTTCAAATCTTCACTGAGAAGAAACTTAGTAAGGCTATACTCCAAAGCCTCCTTATCCGTCATTTCTCGAATAAAAACAGGAACTTCCAGCAAGCCAACATTTTTAGCAGATCGGTATCGCCGTTCTCCATCGACTAATTCATACAATCCTGGCTCTAGAGGGCGCACTACCAAGGGATCTGCAATTCCCTTTTTACGGATAGAATTTTCCAATTCCGTCATCCTGGCGACGTCAAAGTGCTTTCTAGGTTGCTTAAATCGCACCCTGACCTGGATTGCCTCAATTGGCAAAATCGTTCTTTCTTCCGAATCTCCTATAGTTTCAACTTCAATCTTCTTTGCATCTTCTATCCCGGAATCCGCCATATTGGGCTTACTCGCAACCCCTCCCTTTGCTGCCTTGATCAAATTGGCAAATGCATTAGGGTCAGGTTTCTTCTTCATATTGACCATTACGGCAACACCTCTTTCCCGATTGCTTTGTAATCGTCCCAAGCGTCGCTGGCTTTGGGATCACTCACCTGATAGACAGGCACACCCAACAACGCAGCTTTTTGAAAAGCACTGAGCCGCCGCACGAGCCTCTGAAAAACGGGTAACCCTGCATCCAGTAAACTATCTCTTGCCCGTTCTCCCTCTTTAGAAGGGTAGGGAGGAACAATCGTGATCAAGATCTTGTACTTTTCTGTATCCAACTCTGCCAATGCTTGAACTGTTTTCATCAGGGCATCGATGCCAAAGGCATCCGGCGTAGAAGGAATAATCAAAAAGTCACAACCATCCGCCAATGTTTTTAAGTTTTCTTCACTTGGTCTCGCCGGGGTGTCAATTACAATATGTTCAAATTTTCGAGCATATTTAACACCCTGCTCTTCATCAACAACCTTGAAGAGAGGTTTGATTTCATTATCTTCCCCACGTTTTGCCCAACCTAATACGGTTCGGTTCAAGTCTCCATCCACTAACAGAGTCGGTGCTTTACTTTGTAGATAAGCAGCCATATGAATTGCGGTCGTAGATTTTCCTACACCACCTTTAAAAGACGTGACCGTAATAATCATGCCAAAACCCTTACCGCTTTACTGTGCGATGTGACATCAGAATACAAGATCCCCATTCAGAAAACGTAATTTTTTCTAAATCTTGCCCTCTGCTTTTGCCTTTTTAATAGCTTCTTCAATAATCAATGCAACCATCTGAGACTCTGATCGGCGTTCAAGGCTAGACAACTTCTCTAAGTCTGCCTTCACGTCCGGCAATACGTACGCTACAACTCTAGGGCGTTTTGCTGGCACGGGACTAATCACTAGCTTAAACAACAACTCACCACGATGCTACCTCTATATGTGCCTTTGCATGCTGTTAGAAACCTTTGTAGCACTCGGAGTGCTACTTAATGCTACTATTGAACCAGCTAATCAACAGAGTGTTTTAATTTTTCTATAGCAATTTTCAACTACGTGACGTACAAGTTGTTATGTGAGAGCTTCACGGACTAAGGTTCTCACACAACAGCCGTAATTTATCCAGGCGCGAAGCGTGATAAAGGGCTTGTTTGATTATCAGAAGTTTCAGCAGAAAGAACATTTCATTGATTAGCTCTGCTACGGACAATTCATTAAACTTGTACAAAACCCAGCGATCGCTTACCCATGACTCCCAAACGTCAGGCAACAGCCAAAAGTGGATTAAAGCAACTCAGTCCGCTTGTGGATCAGATTTACGAATTTGATCCAGAGACTTTGGTGGACAAAGCAGCACGACTGATTACCATCGACCACGATGAAACTGGCATGACGATCGCTTCTGCCTCTAAACCTACAGAAGTCGTTGATGCGTCTACCACACAATCTTTGCGATCAAACAACGACAGTTCGCAATGGACGAAGCTGGCTAATGAAAGCTTAACCCTCGATTTTTTAGCTCAACTCGCCATCAGCTTGCAGAATAGCTCCCCGTTACCTGAGTTAGTGACAGATCAACTATTTCATCATTTATTGAAAGTGTATCGATACAAAGTAGAGAACGCCATACAAACTCAGGGAATTGATGCGATCGCCACCAGCCTACCCCATTTCAAATTGGTTGCTGATCGAAAACAGGGAACGCGTAAGTTAGAACTCATCTTTAACGATGTCAAAATTAAGGCGTACTTGAAGACATCTCTGACTGAGTTTTTCACTCAGGCTGGTATTTGGGATGAATTTGCCAAAGCTGTTGGAGCCAATTTAATTGTTGGTGCCATTGAAACCCTTGAGCAAACGCATGGCACAGAAACACTTCAAGCTTGGACTCAAGAAGAACTGCGTCAAACCATTAACCAATCTTTGACCGAATCTAGCCATACTTTATTGAGGGATCGAGCCGAATTTTTAGGGCATATCTATTGCCAGGACATCACCAAAAAAATTATTCAGGAATTTAATCTCCCCAATTGTTCTTTGCAAGACATAGAGCAATTATTAGGACTCAAGCAAAACCCGCCACCCGTAACCGATACCGGGTTGGAATTTGATCCCGTCACTGTACTACCGACCTCTATCCCCATTGCCAGCAGTATCCGTGCCCAACTCCGTCCTGAACTGTGGAAACAAGATGACGACAATATTGCTGTTTTCCATTACAAAAGTCGATCTAATCCGGGTAACTACATCGAGCATTACATCACCAATCCAGGTGATATTGCCATGCTTCCCTGGGAAGCTGCCGATCAGATCATCAATAAATTTGGCTTTGACACCGTGAAGCTGCAATTGATTTTTGCGGCACGAACCATGGAAGAAGATGAACCTTGGAAAAGCACTTTTACCTTGAGAGCCAGCGACATGATTCAACTCTTGGGCTGGGACAGAAATCACAACACGAGCTTATCGGAAAAGCGGAATGCCGTCGCCAGTGCTGCCTATGCACTATCATGTTTGCTAGTTAAATCGGTCTGGATTGAAGGCAAAGGAAACCGGAAAGTCGATGCCAGTACCCCCATTGGTCGCATGTGGGATGTTTTAATTGATCCCCATGGGCAATTTGATTGGGTGACGGGCAAGATTGAGAAACCAGATGAAGTTTATATCACTGTCAGTCCTGGTCTGTGGACGCGGCATTTCTTAAACCGAGCCGGAAACAAAGCCCGCGAAGCACTGCTTCAGTTTGGCTACCTGGCTAAAGACATCCTCAAAATCGATCCCTATCATAATGAACTGGCGTTGCGTCTTGCGATCCAACTCACTCTTGATGCCAGAATCCGGGTTAGAAATGAAAATCCTTATGACTATCGGGTCATCAGTCTACTAGAAGAGGTGATCCCAAAAGCGCAGATTGATCAGGCACTACAAGACAAACATAAAGCCCGTGACCTCAAAAAACGCTGGAATAGTGCCTTGAACCTGCTTATGAGTCTGGGTTGGCAGATAGAGTTTGATCCAAAGACGTACCCAGATTGGTTACAACCGGGTAGCACCGCCCCAAAACCCGAAGACTGGCGCAAAATTAAAGTACTTGAACGATTGCTTCAAGCCAAATTGACGATTAAGCCACCCCACCCTATCCCAGAATTATTAGCCAGAATTAGGGAACCCAAAAAGCTGAAACCTGTAGAAGCAAAACCTGCGATGGAACTTACCGGCGAACAAGTTCGCTTGGGTCGAGAGAAACAAAACTGGAGTCGCAAGGAATTAGGAGGTTTCCTAAATTTGAGTGCCGACTATATCGGCAAACTCGAACGAGGCGATCGCACTATCACACCAGACTTAGAAACTAAACTCAGACGACTGCTGCATCTGTGAGAAAAGTGTATCAGTTTTGTCTTTTTCTCAGGTCCATAAATCAGCAATTCTTTGATCTCATTGGAACACGGCATTTTCTAATATGAGACAAGCCTCTCCGTATACCCTCACCTAAACCAGTCTGCCAGCAAAATTGGGTGATCTGTCAGCTTCAAAACAAGGCAAGAGCAGGGTATTGCGCTGAGGTGTTGTAACGCGATCGCCTTTGCCAGCACATTACAATCAAAACACCGTCTGTAAGGGCAGAGTTATGACGCAAGCCAGGGTCAAATTCACAAACTTTGAGGAGTATTTCTCCTACAGCAATGAAATGCTGACAGAAAGGCGTCACGAATTGATTAGCTCTGGTTGCAGCAAGTATCCCAGTTGAACTAATTCATCCTGGCAAATGTGGAATCCAGGTTTCCGTCTCGCACCACAACGATACCGAAAATCGCTTCCCCGACTTAGTTGTACTGCGAGAAGACCATCTGGAACCGACACAACGACGACTGATCAGCACTCTAGATATGCCACCACCCCGACTGATTACTGAAGTCGTCAGTCCTGGCAAGACGAACCGCGATTCTCCTTCGGAGAGGCTACGTCAACACAACTACGTTCACAAACGCGCCCAGCATGTAGCGATCGCAGTTCCCGAAGATTGGCTGATTGATCCGATCGCTCAAACTGTGATGGTGTTATCCCTGGAGGGAGACCAATACCGAGAAGTTGGTGTGTTTAGTCAATCAGAAGCGATCGCTTCAGTCGAGTTTACAGAACTCGTACTAGCCGTAGAGCAACTCTTTGAGACTAAATGATACGAATAATTGAGACAAAATGATACAAATAGCGCGATCGCGCTAGATTTTCAAATTTCTCGAAAATTTTCTCAGCAGAGGGTTACACTTCAAACAGCACCGTGCTCAAACTATTCTCTTTTGAATCAAGAGCAACACCATGAAACCTCTGAGCGTTTGCCGTCAATGGGTTCGATTCTACTCTAAGGTGTGGTTTTTCGTTAGCTTTAAACTACACCTTAAGAATTGGGTCAGATATCTATTATTAGGTACTCTGACGACTCTATGGTGTATCCTAGCCGTACCTGGACTGAGTAGTGTTCCATCCCTTAACAAGAGTGCTTCTACGGTGATCTCCAGTCCTATCTCAGCCCAACAGTTGGAGCGACAAGGGAAAGAACATTATGATGCCGGACGATTTGCCGAGGCAGCTCAATTGCTTCAGCAGGCTGTGCAAGCGTATCAGGCAGAGGGCGATATTCTCCACCAGGCGATCGCCCTTGGTAATCTCTCGTTGACTTACCAACAACTGGGACAATGGGCGGATGCTAATCAAGCGATCGCAACTAGCCTTGAGCTTTTACACTCGGCGCAAGTAGAAGACAATAGCGATCGCCTGTCTATTTTGGCGCAAACGCTCGATACCCAAGGGAGTCTACAACTGACACAAGGGCAAGCAGAACAGGCACTGGTCAGTTGGCAGCAAGCTACATCTATATATGAGCAGGTGAATGATGCAGATGGAGTGCTGCGAAGTCAGATCAATCAATCACAAGCGTTGCAAGCACAAGGGTTATATCGCAGAGCGATCGCTCTTTTAGAACATTCTTTGCACTTACCAGAACAAAGTGATATCACACTTAAAGCATTTCAAGACCAGGTGAAGGCTCTACCCAATTCGTCAAATATCGCAACAGCACTCAGAAGTCTAGGAAATGCGCTTCAAGTTGCAGGCGATCTGGCGCAGGCGCAAGTCGTATTGCAACACAGTCTGAACATTGCTCAAGATCTACAGTTGACGGAAGCGATCGCCACTGCTCAGTTCAGTTTGGGTAATGTTGCCCGTGCCCAACGAAATAGGGCGGATGCCTTGGACTATTATCAACAAGCAGCCACCAGTTCAGGTTCACTATTGATCCGCACCCAGGCACAGCTCAATTGCCTGAGTCTGTTGCTGGATAGCCAGCAGTGGTCTGAAGCAGAGGCATTATTGCCCTCCATTCGATCGCAAATTGCTGATCTGGCACCGGGGCGACTGGCACTTGAGGCTCAGGTGAACTTTGTCCAAACTCTGATTCAGTTCAAACAAGACTATGCGTCAGCTGCGTTGGATTGGGCAGAAATACGTCAGATCCTAACGACTGCCCATGAGCAAGCGATCGCATTAGGAGATGCCAGGACTGATTCCTATGTGCTGGGTACATTGGGGGAAGTGTACTTGCAGACTCAGAATTGGTCGATGGCGCGATCGCTAACCGAGCAAGCCTTACAACACGCCCAATCTGTTCAGGATGCCGAAATTACCTATCGCTGGCAGTGGCAATTAGGACGGCTTTACCAAGCAACAGGGGAAATCAAAACGGCGATCGCTGCCTATGAAGCAGCAGTTAATACACTACAATCGTTGCGTGGAGATGTGGTAGTCAGCAATCTTAACTCTCAACGGATATTTCGGCAAACGGCTGAAGAACCCATTTATCGAGGGTTACTCGACTTACTATTGCAAGCAGAACACCCAAGCCAAGAGAACTTGACAAAAGCTCGAACCGTGATTTCGTTGCTTCAGGTCGCACAACTGGAAAACTTCTTGCAGCAACCTTGCGCTGATGCCGACCCACAATCAGTTGATGCGGTAGTGAAATATGAATCTCCCAAAGCAGCCGTTTTTTATCCGATTGTGTTGCCCGATCGCCTAGAAGTGATTGTCAAACTGCCTCAAACAGACGATTTATACCACTATCGGAGTTGGCAGGCTTCAGCTTCTGAACTAAAAAAAGCGATCGCTCAGCTTCAGCTTGATCTGGAGGAAGAGTATACCTTTGATGCGGTCAAGGTAGGGGCTCAACAACTGTATACCTGGCTGTTACAGCCTGCCCAGTCACGTCTGGAAGAAGAGGGGATTAATACGTTAATCTTTGCGCTGGATAGGTCTCTGCGAACGATACCAATGGCAGCACTCTATGATGGGCAGCACTATTTGATGGAACGCTATGCGATCGCTCTGGTTCCAGAGCTAAATTTAGTCAACCCCCAGCCGTTACAACGTAGTCAAATCCGGGTCTTGGCAGCCGGATTGACGGAACCCGCTGAGGCAGACCGTACCAACTTCCCTAAGCTGCCCCATGTCAATGCAGAGCTGGAGCAAATTAGTGCAGATGGGCTGCCTCTGATTACCATTCGAGATACAGACTTCACCACTGAAACGTTTAATCAAACCCTCAACAATCGTACTTTTTCGGTGGTGCACCTTGCTACTCATGGGCAATTTAGCTCGAATCCGCAAGATACATTTTTGCTCACGGCGAATGGCAAAATTCAAGTCAATCAATTGGACAGGCTGTTTAGCACTCGAGGGCAGATTCGTCGCGATGTGATTGAGCTGCTGATTCTCAGTGCCTGTGAAACGGCAACGGGCGATGACCTGGCAGCATTAGGGATTGCCGGAACGGCGGTGAGAGCAGGCGCACGCAGTACTCTTGCGTCACTTTGGGCGTTAGATGATACCTCTAGCGTGGAATTTACCCGACAGTTTTATCAACAGTTGGGACAAACAGGGATCAGCAAAGCCCAAGCACTCCAGGTCGCACAGCAATCACTCCTTCACAATCCGCAATATGAACATCCCCGCTATTGGGCGACCTATGTCTTGGTGGGCAATTGGCTTTAATGCTATAACGGTGGGTCAATGAGAGAGGTTTCTTCCGAAGTCTCTCTAGAACAACTTCTGCAACAGAAAGGGCTAGTCATAGTTCTGCTAATCATACTTCAGTGAAGGGATGGAGGAAGCTGGCGATGGGACAAGGGAATGGACTCATGCAAACTATATTTATAGGAGCGACTCTTGCGTTGCTGGCATCTCCTACCGTTGCCCAAATTATCCCAGATAGTACATTGGGGGCTGAAGCTTCCCATGTGACACCTAATCGCTTGATCGGTGGACGGTCTGTAGATCAGATAGATGGTGGTGCTCGACGGGGTGTCAACCTGTTTCATAGTTTTGTTGAATTCAACGTCAATGAAGGGCAGCGGGTGTATTTCAACAATCCGGCTGGTGTGCAAAATATCCTCAGTCGCGTTACTGGGATCAATCCTTCAAACATTGCCGGAACGTTGGGGGTGAATGGTGCCGCGAACCTCTTTTTGCTCAACCCCAACGGCATCATTTTTGGTTCCAATGCCCAACTAGATATCCGAGGTTCCTTTACTGCCAGCACAGGCGATCGCTTCACCTTCCCCGATGGCAGTGAATTTAGTGCCACTCAGCCCCAGGCTGCGCCATTGCTCAACATCAATGTGCCCATTGGGTTGCAATATGGACGGGGCACAATTCAAAATCAGGGGCAGCTCAGCACCGGACAGGATCTCACCCTATTTGGCAACCTGCTGGATTTACAGGGGCAGCTTCAGGCAGGCGATGATCTGACCCTGCACGGACAAACGGTGCGGGCACGCGACACGCTAAACACCCCCTTTGTCGCCACTGCGGGAGATACGTTAACCATGCGGGGGATTCAAGGGATTGATATTCTGGCATTACATCATCCCCAATCGCAGATTCAAAGTGGGGGCAATTTAAGGCTGCTCAGCAATGGCATCATTTCCGGCGATGCCCATTTTGCTAGTGGCGGACGCTTTGCCCTGCGTCGTTTGTCAGGCGGATTAGCCAGCTTCACCAGTCTCTATGATCCCATTATCAGTGCCACAGGCAATGTCGATATTGCAGCCAATTACAGTGGTGCATCCCTGTTAATTGAATCACAAGGCAATGTGCGGCTTCAGGGAACCGTTGATATTAACGTCGCTGACCTGAACTCCAATTTTGTTGGTTCGGATGCCGTATTGCGGACTCAACCGGGGTTAATCATTCGGTCAGGACAAGCCAATTTGATCTATGGCGCAACCAATCAAGACAGTCCACCGACCTTCACCAATGGCAATGTCCCAGCCGGCATCACGTTGAATGGTGCTGTCACCACCGCAGGGGGTCTAGTCAACCTCACTGCCACAACCGGCAATATCAGAACCGCAGCCATTCGTACCCAGGGCGGTCGTCTGGTTCTTAACAGCATTAAAGATAACATTATCGCTACAGGTTCTTTAACTACAAACCATGGGACATTAAATGGTGGAAACATGACCCTCAACGCAGGGGGTAATATTACAGCAACCAGGTTAGATTCGTCTTTAGCTTCAGGTGTCGGGAATGTAGGAAATGGGGGGGCAATCACTCTTAATGCAGAGGGTGATATTACAGCGAATCATTTGGACTCGTCCTCGTCCTCCTACGCAGATGCAGGAAATGCAGGAAATGGGGGAACAATCACTCTCAATGCGAAGGGTGATATTACGGCGATATTGTTGGGCTCGTCCTCGCTCTCAGTCTCGGATGCAGGCAATGCAGGAAATGGGGGAATCATCGTTCTCAATTCAGGGGGTGATATTACAGCACATAATATTGTTTCGTCCTCATCCTCCTACGCAGATGCGGGGAATGCAGGAAATGGGGGAATCATCGCTCTCAGTGCAGGGGGTGATGTTAGAGTGAATTTTTTAAACTCATCCTCGTCATCATTCTCAGATGCAGGGAATGCAGGAAATGGGGGAATCATCGTTCTCAATGCAGAGGGTGATATTACAGCGAATGATTTTTACTCGTCCTCATCCTCGTCATCATCATCATTCTTAGAGGCAGGAAATGCAAGGAACGGGGGAGCGATTTTTCTCACTGCAGGGGGCAATATTACAGCAAATAATTTGAACTCGTCCTCGTCCTCGTCCTCATTCTTAGCTTCAGATGCAGGAAATGGAGGAGCAATCACTCTCACGGCACGGGGTGATATCACAGCAAATGATTTTTACTCGTTCTCGTCCTCGCTTTTATCCTTAGGTGCAGGAAATGCCGGGAACGGGGGAACAATCACTCTCATGGCTGAAGACAATATTACAGCAAATAATTTGAACTCGTCCTCATCCTCGTCCTCAGATGCAGGAAATGGGGGAGCAATTACTCTCACCACGGGGGTTGATATTACGGCGAATGATTTGAGCCCGTACTCATACTCAGATGCAGGGGACGCAGAAAATGGGGGAGCAATCATGCTCACTGCTGAGGGCAATATTATAGCGGATGAGTTGAGAACGTTCTCATTTTCAAGGTTTGGGAATGCTGAAGATGGCGGAACAATTTCGTTGAGGGCAAGACGAGGAAATATTAATAATTCACTTCTGATTTCCTCTTCAATTGCAAATATGGGACAAGCAGGAAATGGGGGAAATGTTACTATATTGACCCCGAATAACATTCACAATCTAGAAATTCTAACGCTGTCATCTGATTCAAACTCCGGCTCAGTCGAAATCAGAGGGCGTGAAGCCCTATTCATTACGAATACCCAAATCTTGACCAGTAGGCAAGTAACTATACAAGATCCGTTGCATGGACTTAACACAATTACCTTAGATATAGGTGGACAGGGTCAATCGGGAAATGTGATGATTACGACTCCTGGTAATCTAACCTTAACCCACAGCTCAATTCAAAGTGATACCAAGGGCAGTGATGCCGCTGGGGATGTCACGATCGAGAGTGGCGGACGAGTGACGTTTAACCACAGTGAAATTGTCAGTAACACCAGTAGCACAGGTGCCGCAGGCAGTATCTTTATTCGGTCAGATTCGTTATTCTTGAATCACAGTCAACTAACCGTCGAAACTCGGGGTACAGGTTCGGCAGGAAATATCTTGATTGAAACACCACGCCTATTCTTAAATCACAGCCAACTCACCGCTGAAACCCGCAGTGGCGATGGCGGCAATATTCAGTTGCAAGGACTAAATCGGTTGGAGATGCGAAACAATAGCTTAATTTCTGCCGCTGCTCAGGGCAATGCAGGCGGTGGCAATATCCGCATCAATACACCTGAGACTCGGGGCGGATTCATCTGGGGGTTTGATAATAGCGATATCATCGCCAGCGCCGAAGGGGGCGCAGGGGGGCAAATTGATATTTATGCCGATGGCGTCTTCAATTTTGTTACACAGCCTGAACCCGATCGAGCAATTTTACCAGCCAACACCACCAATGATATCAGCGCCAGTTCAGAGTCCGGACCGCAAGGGGTGGTCAACATTCAAACAGGAGTTGACCCGACTCGGGGCATCGCCGAGTTACCGACAGATGTGGTAGATGCTTCGCAACTGGCGGCACAAAGCTGCGCCACGGGTGGAGTCACCAACGCCAATGAATTAAGTACGTTTGTCATTACCGGACGGGGTGGCTTGTCACCTAGCCCCACCGACACCCTGGCAGGCGACACGTCTGTCTCTCACTGGATTGTCTTGGATGAGGCATCCAGCCCTGACTTGACCACCGCACCCACAGTGGCTCCACCACCTGCATCTGAAATACCGATCGTCGAAGCCCAGGGTTGGGTCATCGGTGCCAATGGTGAAGTCCTCCTGACCACCAATGCACCCACCATGACTCCTCAAGCAACCCCCGTCACTCCAGCGCAATGCAGCAGGTCTTAGCGATTTCTCAACAAGAGTTTGCCTGTTGGGTTGCCCTTCGACTCCGCTCAGGGCGCAGTCTAGCGGGTTGTACAGAGTAGGGTGACCATCACCCACCTTCCATCTCACCAACCTAGCGGGTTGAGCGAAGCCGAAACCAGCGGAGCCGAAACCAGCAGATATTTCCTCGCTTGGACATCGCCTCAGACAAATTCATTTATGTTTCAGGCGTACAACAGCCTGTAATGGGTTGGGATGCCAGCTCTGAAAGATCTAAAAACTCAAGTAACCCTGTCCAATCGGCTTGCAAAGCTTGACTCTCTGGATGACGTCGGCGCTGATGGGCAAGCTCTGTCACCATGTCGTACCAGATCCCATTTTCTGCATAGATCCTATAGGTTTGTGAGGGCATTACCTGTGCCAAGGCAGCAACGACTTCCGGACTGGGTTCAAGCCGCTGAATCCAGCCCCGCACACCCGGATTGCGTGAGGGTCTGTCGGCATCACACACGATCGAAAAATACCAGTTGTAGAGTTGATTGACGCCTAATTCATAAGGAATACGAACTTCAACCATACCCGGCGTTCCAGACAAATTCATCAGAATGGGTTGAGATAAAACTGGATGTTTATCGGCATCTAACACCATAAACTTAGCAGATCGCAATACCTCAGATGCCGCATAGGGCACATAAAACCAGAGCGACGGCTGAGACTCCACCGTTGTCCCCCAGATATAGGTCGGAGCGATCGCTTCCTGATCTGCTGACGGTGATTGCTCTTCTCTCTCAACCGAAAAAGCAGGCACCAGAGCAGTCAGAGGTTGCTCCACCGAAAGACACCCCTGCCCTCGTCCCGTTCCACCCGCAGAACGCCCTGTCGGGGTGCCGATATGGGTAGGGGGAACGAAAATTAACTTGGCTCGATTGAGAGCATCCCTAAAAAAGTTAGTAACAGAATTGCCAGACTGAGCTAAAACAACACTGGGTGAAATCGTTAACATCAATGCCAACGCTAAGGTAACAAGAATAATTTGCTTGAGTAACCGCTGGATACAGTTCATGGACTAAGATTTTAACCTCCATGCCTGTTTCCGAAGGACAAAGGTTTTATAAGTAATCCACCCACTGCTTCCTACAAACGCCAGTACAGGCGGAACTAAAGGCACCCAGCTACCCAGAATAAAAAAAGTCAGACATATAGCAGGCAAAATAATAATGGCGATCGCTCCCACCACTATTCCTAAACGGCGCGACTGAATACGCCATGCCAATATCCCTCCAATCAGCGACCAACTGCAAATCCACAGCGATTCCATCCCAAACGACCAGGGTTGCAATAATGGACGACCATCCATCATCTTACTGAGAATCTGGCTAATCATCTGTGCTTGCATAAATACTCCCGGTATTTCTTCTCCATAGGGAGTACGCCAATTATCTGGAAAAACAGTTTCAACCGAAGAGCCAATCAAAACAATTTTGCCTTCAACATCTGCTTGGGTCAGTTTCCGTTCTTCTAACACCTCTCGAAGGCTAAACTTTTTAGCAATGTTGCGAGGCGAACATACCCCGCTTAAACAAACTGAACGGTAATTCAGCAAAATTTGATAGCCTTCCCAATCAATACTTTGGTATCCGCCATAAGGAGCAACTAACCGTCGGAAGGGAGTATCCCCAAATTTCAAGATCCATTGAGGTTCCTCAGGAGGATGATACTCAACTTGATGAGCCTCTAGATAATGCTTTGCTAACTGCAAACTTGATGCGGTTGTAGCGGTGCAAGGAGCTTCTTGCTGTTCAATCAGCATGAGTTGACGACGGACTATCAGATTCCCATCATGTACGAAATCGCTAAAGCCAACTTGTTGAGGTGAGATCTCTTGAGGCGGAGCAATTCCTGGATAAGTAACTTCACGTTGACCATCTGAATTTTGCCTAATTTCAGGAGCTTTGCACGGGGCAAATAAATTTGGGCTACTTTTGAACAAAGGCTTGAGGCTATCTCCGGTAAATTCTCGATAAAGATCTAAATCAATCGCATTGGGTTTGTACGTTTGTAGCAGTTGAATCAGCTCAACTAGCGACTGATCGGAAATTGACATTCCCGGTTTTTGAATAATCCTCCTTTCTCGCTGTTCATAGTCATCATCGTCAATTTCAATAATCAAGAACCGATCATCTACTGGTTCAGCAGGACGCATCTGCATCAGCCAATCAAATGCCCAGAGTTCCAGCGGTTGAAGAATCGCCAAAAATCGAACAACTATCACAAAAATAGCAATTCCCAAGCTAGATAAAAGCACGCTACGACGAGTACAACGCATCAACGGCAACAAGCTTTTCCATCGCTGATCCTGTTGATGAAACGTTGTCTGTAAATCTTTTAGCTCACTCAGTTTTGACCAAATGGTTGCCGTCGAGATGGCTCCTCCACCCAAATCATCACTGCGATCGCGGGTAAATTTAACAATCCCACAAACCTTATGAGTTCGCCGATTCAACAACGGTGAACCACTCAACCCCGGACGCACCTGTCCCGCCTTAAATTTAATGATGGGTGGGGTATCTCCTGTTAACCCTTCACATTGCCCTGTAACCGGCGCACCTTGAGCAAAATCATCTGGATAGCCGTAGGTATAAAGATCATCCCCCGATTGAATAGTAGTATCCAGGTAAACACAAGGATGATGGGGAATCTCAGTCGTTAACTCTAGCAAGGCTAAATCAACCGGATCGGCAAATTGCACAATCACCTTAGATTCAGCGTCCACCTCCTGACCTTGCCAGGACACTTCAACAGGGCGATCGCCCGCATCTTTGACCACATGGGCACAGGTCAAAATTTTACCGGGAGCCACAAAAAAACCCGTCCCCCATCCTGCTTTACCCGGAATGCTGAGCTTGACCGTACACTGTTGCAGCAACTCATCTAGATTTGCCTTGCTGTCAGCCTGCGTCATCCTTGGGTTTCTCCCACTCCAGCGTGATTTCTAAATTTGCCTTACCTGCTCCTTTGACAATCATCGCGGTTAACTGTCCAGAATCAATCGATACATCAATGCCAAACTTAACCGATGCTTTACTAGGATTGACTTTATATAGAGTAGCGGCGATCGCATCCACAATCCCTTCAATTGCTGCTGTCACTTCCTTAAACGGTCGAATGTCAAACGCAACATCCTCCCGCCCGGTTTGCTCAACTTCAATTTTGATCAGGGTGCCGTTGGGCAGTTGAGCAGGGACCTGAGTTGTTCGAGTTTCAGCAAAGGTCACAATTGACTCCTCAATCCACGCTAGAGCTTAGTTGCATCTCACTCTAACAAGCAAAGAGTTTGATCGGCGAGATATGACTCACATTTTTCCTAAACACTTTGGGATAGGGAAATCAAGCTGAAGAGAATGCTCTTGCAACAAATCTTCAACTCCTAAGACAAATGAGACTATCTTTCTCCGTATACTATCACCTGACTTCTTAAGACAACAAGACAAGATAATCCGTATAGAATCACTACGCGATAGGCGATCGCCCAAGATGCCTTTTTACCGTCTCTTGTCTCCCCTCTTCGCACTATCACAGGGTTTGTCTTATTGGCGATCGTCCACACCTACTCAATATTAAGCAACAGGGAACTTTAGTTTTAAGACAACTTTCTCCGTATACAATCACTTTGCCTTAGTGCATCCATCACGCCCTTAAATGCTCCCCTAAAAACAACTCAGCTTTAAGACAAAGTTCTCCGTATCGTGTCACTAAATCTCCACATCGTTTAACTTAATCTCCATTAATTTGTATGTTGTCTCAGTCTTTTATCTTCTAGAACTAAAGCTGAGCAAGCACTTTATTAAAATCAATTCTCCGTATCAACTCACTTTCAAATTTCTCTAATCCAGTTCAGACACAATCTCGATATCAGACAAAGTTCTCCGTTTCTTGTAACTGATTCGAGTTTATCAATCCTGCCGCATTACACCAATTTCCCGAGTTACGACAAGACAAATGCCTCCGTATTCTACAACTACTCACACCTACTTTAGTCTCAGAATAAAAGCTGTATAAGGATTTGGTCTTATCCGAGTAATTTTCAGAGAATACAAATCAGGACTTTATAAATGAGACATAATTCTCCGCGTTTTATCACTATTCTTTCCAGCAATAGATCATAAAAAGCGATCGCTCAATGTATTGTCCCGTATAGCTCATACCGATCTTGTAAAAGCATTCACCCGCTTTTACCTGCACAGGCTTTTGCTATCTCAGATCTCTGTCTCACCCAAAATAACTAAACAAAAATAACTCAAACCCTTTTCCTCTAAGGCTTTTAAATTAAGACAAACATCTCCAAATGGGCACACTGAACCGTCCCAATTAAATCACCTTTTTTCCGTATCAATACACTTCTTTTTTCTAGAATGCTTAACTTGTAAGATGTCTAGCTTTATGAGACAACCTAATCAGTCTGATAAGACTGATCGCTCACAAAATACTCAAGACATAGATCTGGGAAAATTTCTCTCCATCTGAAACTAAACAGAAAAGAGAGTTTTTGAGCCCATGCAGGCACAGACACAATACCCAATACAGAAACCTATTAATAGGCTGGGAGGTGCGTCATAGTTACCTCCGTTGCTACCCAGACCTTTGCCTACGTAAAAGAGTGGGATGACGCATTTCTTGCGCTATTCCCACATCGCTTTGACTATATCTATGCCAACCATCCCCAACCCGAAGAATCTCCTGATTGGCAAACCGAAAGTCGCCACCTTCTCAGCGATCGCATTCTGCGTCAGGGTGCTTACCTTTTTGGTGTTCGTTTTGGCAGTCAAACCCAATACTGCCTATTAGACATCGATATTGGCAGCCGTTATCATCCCCAACACGATCCATTTGCGATCGCTCGGATCGTCGCAGCTTTAGAACCGCTGGGATTAGTTTCTTACATAATCTGTACTTCTAGCTATAGCGGTGGTTTACATCTCTATCTTCCTTTTAAAGAAGCAGTTAATTCTTGGGAACTAGCAACCGCTGTTTCAGCCTTGATCGAAAATGCAGGCTTCAAGCCAAATCCCGGACAATTAGAAATTCTTCCAAATCCCAGACCCTATATTACGGACGGGACTCCCAGTCTTTTCAATGCGCATCGTTTACCAATGCAAGCTGGATCCTATCTACTTAACCAAAACTTTCAACCCATTTGGAGTGATTCATACAACTTTGTGCAGCAGTGGCAGTTTGCTCAAAATAGAAATGATATTCATCCAAAAACGATCAAGCAGATTCTCAAACAATTCAAACGTAAACATTACAAGATCTCTGGCAAAGCTGACAAGTTTATCAATGATCTCAACACAGAGATTGAAATCGGATGGACAGGTTCAGGACAAACTAACCACCTCCTGGGTCGCATTACCATGCGCGAGTATATCTTTCATCACGTCTTACAAGGGGGCGAACCTCTAGCAGGGCAAGCCCTCGTTAATGAGATCGTTAGGGTAGCGCGTGCTCTACCAGGATATGAAACATGGTGTCAGCATCAACATGAAATTGAAAAGCGAGCATCAGAATGGGCGCATTGCATCGAAAATAGTCACTACTTTCAATATGGTATTCCACAAGGAAAATACAAAAGCGCTGTGCTCGAGTCATCCGAAAACACAGCATTAACCTGGAACCAACAACAGTCTGAAGCAACACGAGCAAAAATCAAAGGAGCAATTGCCAACCTTCTAAAAAACAATACGCTTCCCGCTGGCGCAACAGCAAGATTCAAAGCACTCCTCCTTTATGGTATTGGTGGCGGATCATTGTATCGGCACCGTGACCTGTGGCACCCCAAATTCCTTGTCTCCCCTGGGGAACCCCCCCCAGACCCCCCAACCTTTACATACTTATCCACGTTAGCTTGCGCGAACGGCGCAGCTAACGTGGATAACACCCCAAGCTTATTATCAGTAACAGACGGTAATCCCTTGACAGATATCAATTCTAGCGATCGCATTGAATCAAAAACACTAGATGAAGGTGGTAATATTGCATCAGATAGACTTTTAGATCACGGTGAAGAGAGTTCGATTCAACCCAGTAATGAAAGTCCTCAATCTCCAATCAATGCTCAACCAATCCACCAGGCTTTATTAGATGCCAAAACCTGGATTGAGGTTCGCCGAGAAGCCTCCAAGATCGCCAAAGAAGAATCCGATCGGATTCGATCTGAAGCCTATCAGGTTGCTCATATTGCCCGAATGCAGCAGTATTTGGCATCGGGGGATCCAATCTTGATGGCAGAGGCGATCGCATGGGCAAATATCAACCCTGGAATTCTCGACATACCCCATCCCAACCATCAACATCCCTAAAAAAATTGTCCAAGCAGTGCTTGGACAATTCGACCTTAGATCCGACAATAGTTTTCACGTACTATATAGCAATTCTCAATTGTGTGCAGTACACGTTGTTGAGAGAGCTACGCATGGCTCTCTCTCAACAACCGTAATCTATTCAGGCGCAAAGCGCCATAAACACTAGACATGGGCAAAACCTTTCTACCAGACGACTACAACATCTTTCTACAAAACTTGAAAGAACGTATTCGTAGCGCCCAGATTAAAGCTGCCCTGGCAGTCAATCGTGAACTCGTGTTGCTCTACTGGCAAATTGGGCGAGAAATCCTTTCTCGTCAACAACAAGAGGGATGGGGTGCAAAGGTAATTGAGCGGCTCGCCAAAGATCTCAAACAAGAGTTTCCCGAGATGAAGGGGTTCTCTCGCTCCAACCTGCTGTACATGCGGGCATTTGCCCAAACCTACCCTGACGAGGGCATGATCCAAGCAGAGATTGGACATATTACCTGGTATCACAACCTTGCCTTACTAGACAAACTCAAAACCAATCAGGAACGCTTGTGGTATGCCAAACAAACAATCGAACATGGCTGGAGCCGGAATGTCTTGGTTCATCAAATTGAAAGTGGACTATACCACCGCATGGGGGGTGCTATCACCAATTTCGAGCGGGCATTACCCAAACCCCAATCAGATTTAGCGCAACAACTCATCAAAGATCCCTATCATTTTGACTTCTTGACTCTCAGCCAAAACGTACAAGAACGAGATTTAGAAAGCGCTCTGGTCGATCACATTCGAGACTTCTTGTTAGAGTTAGGAGTCGGATTCGCATTCGTTGGTAGTCAATATAATCTAGAGGTGGATGGCGATGATTATTATATTGACCTACTGTTCTATCATCTTAAGTTGCGCTGCTATGTAGTAATTGATCTCAAAGTCAAAGAATTTCAACCCGAATTCTCTGGCAAGATGAGCTTTTACGTTTCTGCTGTAGACGATCTGCTGCGCCACCCCGACGACAATCCGACCATTGGTATCATCCTTTGTAAGGGCAAGAAAAAGACTGCGGCAGAATATGCCTTGCGAGATGTTAACAAGCCGATTGGTATCTCCACCTATCAACTCAAAAATTCCTTACCAGAACCGCTTCAAGGTAATTTACCCACCCTTGAACAACTAGAAATGGAGTTGGAAACTGTTGCAATTGAAATAGAAACATCAAAAAAGACATCAGAGGAATCAACCTAACCTCTTCAAACTGCCGCAATAGCAAATTCTGCTCATAATCGAGTACATCGCTAGCAAATTGAAATGTTACATCGATTACTGAAACAGTGCTGTGATTAGAAACGGGAGTATTTTGCAGTTCATCCAAATACGTTTAAATTTGTTCCCATCAATCAAACTACTTCAGCCCCAAGATCAATCAAAATCAGAATCAGGAAAAAGTGGTCAGTCGGTTACTCAGTCTGCTTTTTTTGCTTTGCAGTCTTGTCCCTCGATCGTTGTAATGCTTGAGTCATGGTCAGTGTCTCTGATTGAATGGTCAATCAGAGGATGCCTGCGGTAGCAGAGGAAAAGTACCAAAGACTCCATGACTCAAGCTTCTTGCCAGAATGGTCAAAGGATTTAGGGTATAGTGTAAAGCCAGAACGCCGTTAAGTATTCCCTAAATAACCAAAATGGTTGGAAGCAGATCATCATGGGTAAACCCAATACGTGGCTTCTGGCAGATAGTTCAACTTAGGGAATACTTTGAGGTGATTTTGTCTGAAAGCATTCCCTAAGCAAAAGTTCTATGCTGCAACTACTAAATCAATTTGCATGAATATCGCCTTTTTTGAAAAGGCTAGTTGTCTTAATATATGTCTCGTAATAGCTATATTCAAGGCAAACGACCCACTAGCAGATAATCATCGCCATAATGCTGGGGAAAAACCCCTGGAGTGCCGGATCTAAAAGCTAAGGTTCAACAGATTGCTATAAAATGACTTGCCAACCCTAAAGTTTTTGGTGCAAAAACTACAACGGTAGGATAGAACCTATAAAGTATAGGTGCATTCTTTCGTTGGTGCAGGGCAGTTATGTGGCAAAAATTACTCGAAATTTTGCAGCGTCCCATTCCTGGAACCGAGAACTTGGGGCAGAAACTACTGAGATGCTTGAGAAACTTACGATCGCCCCTCTTGATCTTAACGGGGCTGCTGATTGTGTGGATGATCGGTGGTAACTTTCTGGCGGCTCTGCAAGAAAAGAAAGTCGATCAAGCACTTGAGGAATTTGCTCAGCAGTTTCCAAAAACGGAACCCAATAGCTCTGCTCTTAAATTAGACGAATTATCAGCTGGCTTGGGGTCTAGATGGTCGATCGGTGCAGATTCTAGTCTGACTCACAGTCTGTATTTGCCTGAATCTAATGCCGAAACAAATGCTTTTGAAGCCATCCGAGAGGAGTTACAGCAATATGTAGGTTCCCAGATCGATAAGCCTAACGATGAGATTGATGCTCCACCAGAAAGTTTGAGCCGTTATCTAGCGTCTCACGTTACGCAACTCGATGCAGTTCGTACTCATGTCCTTAATAGTGATTTGCCGCAGGGGCAATCCATTGATTTCAGGCTTTTTGATATTAATACTGCTCCGCCTAGTTTTCTCAATCAGGCAAATTTCCACAGAATTTTATCCCTGGACATATTGGAGAAGACTCGTCTGGGGCAGTCAGAGGATGCATTAAAAACTCTAGAAGTTTCTTGGAAACTTAATCAAAGTTTACAGAAACAACCCACCCTGATTCCCCAATTGGTTGCGATTATCAACACTCAACCACAAGCCGTAATCATGCAGAAGATGCAGGGGGTACCTCCTGAGTGGCAAGACCGGATTGAGCGATTCATACAATATGATCAACCTCAAGCCTTTTTAACCAGCCTGGAAATTCAATCCCTGGGAATGGTTCGGAGTTTCCAAAAATACTCATTGAATCAGCTCATTTCTTTCAATGAAGCTACTTTTTCAGACATGGATGCTGAAGCTCCAGCCATTTATCAGATTTTGCCCTGGTTTGGCCCGTTACCAAGCTGGTTATTGATGCCTTACTTTCGCTTAAGCGCAGTTGATCGGTTTGAGAGAGTGAGCCGGATGGTTCGCGCTCTGCCCCAAGAAGATCTCTGTCATGACAATCTAAAAGCATGGATTGAAAAAGTTGGCATTGCCGATCCCTGGTGGAACCCCTGGTGGAGCACCGAGGTGATCATGCCAACCATGAGTTCTATTGATGGTATTCATTATTCCTGGATTGAATGGCAAATCAATCAGCTGTATAAAAGTGTCAAAACATCATTGCTGATGGAGTTGGCTCAAAAAGTTTTGCAAGTCAAGGAAGCGGCAGCAAGACAAGGTAGTTTACCGCAACAAATTTCTGGGCTTGAGTCTTCCGTTTGCCAAGATGCTAAATGGGTTTATCAAGTCTCTCCAGAGGGCACGGCATCGATTTCATTTTCAATGGCTCGAAAGGTAGAGTGGCTGGAGCATGATGATTTTGGCAAGTATCTCCAACATCACTTCAAGCTTCAAGCCGTTAACTCCAATTCAGGCTCGTCTGGTTAGGGCAATGTGCTGGATTGTCCTGGTTAGCACTTTCAGCAGGGCAGGAACTGGGCAGTCTCTAAATTTGCAATCGAATGGGTATAGAGGGGTTATGCGGCAGTACAGACGACCATTCATCAAAATACTCAGGTTTGTCTGTTTGGGGCTACTCATATCGCTGCTCTTGGCTCCAGGTGGGTGTATCTCTGGTTCGGATGATGCAGAAATTTCTATTTACACTCAGCAATTACGAGACAAGAGTGCAGAGATTCGTTGGATCTCGGCTGCAAATTTGGGCAGAATCGGTTCTGAAGCTGAAGACAGTGTTCCTGAACTGATTGAAGCATTGCAAGACGAGGATGATTTAGTGCGCATGAGTGTGGTTGAGGCATTGGGAAAAATTCATGCCAGACCCGATCAAGTGGTTCCTGTGTTAATTGAGACGTTAAAAGACGCAGATGATCAGGTGCGTCAGGCAGCAGCGATCGCCCTTAGCCGCATGGGTTCTGCTTCCGTTCCCGAATTGATTGAGGTACTCAACGATAATGATCCCAATGTTCGTTTGAATGCCGCTCTGGCTTTAGGAAAAATGGGTGTAGATGCAAAGTCTGCTGTACCCGCATTAACTCAGCGGGCAGAAGATGCGGATCAAACGGTTCAGACCCACGCGATTGAAGCGATCGGGCTAATTGGCGCAGAAGCAGAAGCGGCTATTCCCGTATTGATAAAGACACTGAATCATCAGGATTGGACAATTCGAGCCAGTGCCGCTCATGCGTTGGGTGGCATCGGGGTACCCGCCCAATCATCGATTTCAGCATTGATCAAAACCCTCGCAGATCAAGATGCTGTCGTTCGCCAAAGAACTACACTGGCTCTGAGCAAACTGGGTTCAGAAGCCGTCCCTACTCTAGTTGAGGTGTTGCAGGATCAGAATAAAAATCCCCAGGTTCGTCGCTACCTTACTTATGCCTTAGGAGAAATGGGAATTGAGGCAAGTGTCGCTGTCCCCACATTAATCGAGGTACTCGGAGAAGCGCAGGAAGGTATTCGGCAAGGCTCCATCTTTGCCTTAGGACAAATCGGCGCACCTATCATTCCTGATCTAACTAGAGCGTTAAGAGATCGGAATGCTAAGATTCGGGACGGTGCTGCCCTGGCATTAGGTCAAATTTCTACGAACTTTCAAGATCGGCTTAATGATGTTAGCAGCCAACAAACCAATCTGTCATGGAATACGCTAAATCAAGCGATCGCCGATTTAACTCAGGCTCAGCGAGTTTTGCAATCTCCTGACCCTACTGCCCTTCTAGCAGAGGGCAAGCCTCAGTTTTCAGAAGCCTTGATAGCACCAGTTCGGCGAGGTGTCGATTCACTTTCAGCTCAAAGAAGTGCGCTGATATTGGGGATGATGTTGAATGTGGTTGCTGGAGGCGTCGCTTTACTAATCGCAGGCGGCTTCCTTTTATTTTGGTTCCGCCCTGTCGTGGTGCTCCGCTTGGGTAGAGCCATGGTTGCCGCAAGACAAGAGCGAGAAACTTTGGGTCAACTGTTAGCAACTGTCAAACGTTTCTTTGAACAAGCAGGTGCTACAGTTCAACGAGAGAACAAACGCAGTTTACGCATTGTGACGGCTTCAGGTCGGCTGAAGTCATTAGCACCTTTGCCCGTTTTACTGGCGATCGAGCAGTCCACATCTCAAGACGTGACTGAATTGATGCGCTGTGCGGAACGATTGGGAACTGACCCTCAAAAATTGGCAGGGATTTTGCTCTACCGCGAATTGCCTGATACATTATTTCGAGTCCGCATGGCAGAAGTGCGACTGCGCGATCATTTCGTGCTAATTCCAATTCCCCTGGCAGCCATCGAGCAGTCTGTCTTAGATAGCACCGCGTGTGCCGGATTACTGGCGAACTATGCCGATCGCTATTTACCAGGGGCGGATTTATTTGACGATCGCAACGCAATTGGCGACACGCTCTCCTTCTTTGGACGATCAGAGTTATTGCATCGCTTAGAAGAAGAGTTACTTCGCAATCAAGGCGTTGGATTATTTGGATTACGTAAGTCTGGAAAAACGTCAATTTTGCTCCAGCTAGGTTTTTCCCTGCGACACCATCCAGTTATCCATATCGATCTTCAGCCCTATGGCGGCAAACCTCGCTACGGAGCGGAGTTGTTTAATGCGATTCTCAAACAACTCTCGGTGTTAATAGGCGATCGCCCATCACCATCAGTTCCCTTATTTGAATCATTTCCCCAAGATAGTCCTGCCGCAGCATTAACGACTGAATTTATTGAACGGGTGGGTCACTTCTCTAAACACCTCAAAGCAGCGGGCTATCAGTTACCGATTCTGCTATTTTTAGACGAAATAGAACGCATCCTGCCCAATGCAACAGACCCTCCTGCCAAAGTCGAAGAATTCAATGCTTTCTTTGGAGGACTCCGAGCCTTAAGTCAAGAACAGCGCAGCCTGGGATTATTGGTTGCTGATGTTCATCCCGACTGTAATCGGATTAATCAATGGCAGCAAGCAGACGTACCGACGAATCCAGTTTTCAGCTTCTTCAAAGAAGTTTTGTTGTCTCCCTTTTCTGAAGAAGAAACAAAAACAATGTTGACTGACATCAGTCGTCTCATGGGTCGAACCTTTGACCCAGAAATGCTTTCAACCATCCATCGAGAAAGTGGTGGACATCCATTTATTGCTCGTCAGCTTGCTAGTCTCCTTTGCAGTAAGATTCCAGAACAAGATGGGCTAATTACCAAGTCTAATGCCCAACGCTACATTCAACGACCATTTGCTTACTCTAGTGTGTTAAAGGATTACTTTGGACAAAATATTTGGGCAGACCTAAAAAAACGTAACTTTGCATCGGCAATGGCGGTTCTGCAAGTGCTGGCAAGCAATCAAGACTCCCCGGAAGGAGTAGCCGAGCAAGATTTACGCCAACATCTCCGCAACCTGTTTACAGAAAGCCAATGTTTAGACGCTTTACTCTGGCTAGAAATGGTAGGACTGGTGGTGCGTAAAGACAATAAACAAAAAGACTATTATCAGAGCAAAGTACCTCTGTTATCACGTTGGTTGCAAATGGAAATGGGAGAGGAGGAAACTCGCCAATGGCACATTCATTGAGAAAACGACCGTTTGATAATTTTAGGGTTGCCATTACTGATCCGCCTTACTTCTCAGGTCGCGGTGAATTACTGGATGAAGTCAAGCGATCGCCCTTTCAAGTCCGAATTCTCCTGGGTGGGCGACGAATTGGCAAAACTAGCATTCTAAGAGCAGTTGAATGGAATTTACTCAATTTAGATCCCGGTAAAACCTCCTCTCTAACCAAACAAACTCAGCGGCATGGCACAGAAGAGTTAGGCAAAACTCACCCAGGCTGGGTTAAAACACTATTTCCTACTTTTTCAAAAGTACTTGGGTCTAAGACTGATCTAGAACGACCCCATAAAACTCTAGTTTCGCCAATGAGGGAAACTATTCGGGCATTTCCGGTATTTATCAGTTTGCAGGTAGAACAACCCAAAACCTTAGATAGCTTCAGATATTTGCTGATTGCTCGTTTACGAGAGGCAATGGATCGATGGCGGCAAGTACCTGGAACTGTATTACGGGAGATGTATAACCAGTTTCTTAGCCAGGTTGAAAGTGGAGAAGTAACCGTTGGTTTCCTGAATACGATCAATATGAAGCTAAAGGTCAGCAACCCAGACCATGACAAGCAACTGACCCATGATGACTTCCGCAAAGCATTGCTTAAGACTATAAATGAACTGCAAGAATGGCAATTTGACGGTGTTTGCTTTCTTTTAGACGGGGCTGAATTTGTCGTTAGCCAAGAGTGGGCAAATGACGCATGGAGTTATTTGCGTGGATTAAAAGACACGGACACTGCTCTCAAACCATTTGTGGGATTTCTTCTATCTGGCTATCGTAATTTAAGAGATTATCAGCAGGCAGTTGGCTCTCCATTATTGAATATTGCTGAAGTGGATTGGCTCACACCATTAACGATTAGCGAAACACAGACACTAGTCGCTCAACGGGTTGAAGCAGAACAGATTTCCTTAACCGACGCAGAAATCGCAACGGTGATTGATTGGGCGGGTTGTCATCCCTACCTAACCCAGCAAATCCTGAACCATATTCTAGATGAACATTCTAAAGAAACCCCTCGCTCATTCGATACCCTCAAAGCTGAACTATTGAGGCAACATGACCGCGATTTTTCTGCCTGGTGGAATGACACCCAGCGACCCTATAGTTTTGGTGAGAGCGAACGAACGCTTTACCAAGCCCTGATTACCTGTCGCAAGGGAACCGCCGAGAGCTTGTCACAAAACACCCATCTAAGTTATGGAGAAGTTGCAGATGTGCTAGAAGCACTTACAGGAACAGGCGTGATTTTAAAAACGGATGATGAATCTTATACCATCGGTTCCCAACTCTTCGAAGCATGGGTAGTTCAGCAACAACCCAGAATTCAAGAGTGAGGAAATGGCGATCGCACTGCGTCCTTCACCATTTTACCTGCAAATCAGAACCCCGAACCCCGGCAAACGACAATTTGACCTCCGAACACCAAACGAAGCAAAAGAATCAAGTAGCAATCGCTCAACTTACTGCTGCTATTGAAGCCTAGTGGCAAGTCATCGTCTCTCGTAAGCAGGTAAAGCAGTGGTAATACCCAACAGTAAACAGACGATAATCACCTATTATGAATATACTCAATTTTGCGATGTGAAATTTTGGAAATTTTGGATTTCCTGCTTCACATTCAGCCTACGGTAACAGAGGTTGCATCCATCAACTAAATTAGAGCTATGTTTATTTGTGGTGTATGACTAAAGGAGAAGAAAGGGCGTATCCTGCTGGATAAGGAAAAAGACCAGACGAGGATACACCATGAGTAACGACAATGTTATTGCATTTCAACCGTCAGAAACAGCCGCACCCTTCAGCGATGCCTTGAGTGAACTCGTTCGTCAGGGTGCTCGCCAAATCATTGCTCAAGCGGTCGAAGCAGAGTTGAAAGAGTTTCTTGCTCAGTACCAGTCCCTCAAAGATAACCAGGGACGACAGGCGGTTGTTCGTAATGGATACTTGCCAGAGCGCACGATTATGACCGGGGTTGGGGAGGTGGAGATTCAAGTGCCGAAGGTGCGTGACCGCAGTGGCAGTGGTATAAAGTTCAACTCATCGTTGTTACCACCCTATCTGAAACGTTCCCAGAGTGTGGAGGAAGTACTGCCTTGGCTGTACCTCAAAGGAGTGTCAACGGGGGATTTTGCAGAAGCGTTGGCATCGTTGCTAGGACCACAGGCAAAAGGCTTGTCGTCCAGTACGATTAGCCGATTGAAGGCGCAATGGATTGATGAGCATCAACAGTGGCAGAAGCGATCCTTGGTTGGTAAACGCTACGTTTATATCTGGGCAGACGGGATCTACTTCAACATCCGTAACGAGGACAACCGCCAGTGCATTCTGGTGGTCATCGGTGTTACGGATACAGGAACCAAGGAACTGCTGGGATTGGAAGCGGGATTTCGAGAATCCGAATTGAGTTGGAAACCGTTGTTGTTACGCCTACAAGACCAAGGGCTGAAAGAGGCTCCAGAGCTGGCAATTGGCGATGGGTCATTAGGGTTTTGGAAGGCGCTAGCACAAGTATTTCCCACCACTCGTGTGCAGCGGTGCTGGGTACATAAAACCGCTAACGTGCTCAACAATTTGCCGAAGAGTCAGCAACCGAAAGCCAAATCTGCCCTACATGAGATCTATATGGCAGAGACAAAAGCCGATGCCCAAACAGCATTTGAGCGATTTATCAAAACCTATGACACCAAGTACCCTAAGGCTGTGGAGTGCTTGTCTAAAGACCGTGATGCGCTCTTGGCATTCTATGATTTTCCGGCAGAGCATTGGGTGCATATTCGCACCACCAATCCGATTGAATCAACCTTTGCGACGGTGCGTCTGAGAACTGATAAAACACGAGGTTGTGTTTCTCAAGACAGTATTTTGTCGTTGGTGTTCAAGTTAGTGCAGAGCGCTCAGAAACGATGGTTACGGATTCGAGGATTCAAACGATTAGCGGAGGTGATTGAAGGAGTCAAGTTCAAAGATGGGATTCGTGCAGATCACAAAGACGATTCAACTACCCACCAGGACGCTGCTTAATTCTTCTTCATACACCAGATTTGACAATAACTCACTAAATTAATGATGTGCTATACCAAAATCATTTTACAACAGCAAGAGTTTCCGGAATATCGCGTATCGCTTCAACTCTTAAGCTCGGAAATCTACTTCTAAGCTGCTCCAAAGTGCTTGAAACACCCTTGGTCGAGGGTCTTACATGAATGTAAAAGGTTTTTCCTTCCTTAGCAGCCCATTCTGCTAAATTTAGCAACTGTTTATTTTGAGCGTTAATGCTTATTCTATAACGATTCTTAACCTCTCGAATAGAAGTCCTCCCAACAAAGTCAGGTACTTTCCCATTGACTACTTTTGTCGTATTTCTAAACATAGAATATTTATTTGCAATGAAAGTTTCAGCAGCTTTCCCTAATTTACCACTTCGACTGCCCAAGGATAGAAATTTAGCTTTCCCAAGCGGACCAAGTATTTGTGCGAATAATCTATTGAATGTTGAAAGACTTCCAAACATCAAAATAGTCTGCACTCCAATATCTAACAATTCATCTACATGGTCTGATAAAGAATCGATGTCTTCTTCCGAAACCTTATTGATATATGACCCAACTGAATACCCTAGCGTAAAGGAAGAAGCTAGAGAACCTATAAAATTTACATAACTCGAAAGAGTCGAAATCGTGTCAAAAAGAGTAAATTCTCCACTCGGATCAAGTCCTATCACAGGATTAGCATGAACATACAAGTACTTATGCAGGCTGGGTGGATCAATCTGGCTCCCCTCCCATGGATCTCTACTTAAAAATCTTCCTGTCGTAAATTCAAGATACCTTGCTCGTAAATAATCCAAGCTCAGATTTAGGTCACGTTGCTCACCAGTAAAAAGATACATATTTTCAATGGTTCCAATCTTTCCAATTAATTGTCCATAGGGATCATAATCAAATTGATCAGAAACAGTACCATTTAAGCTTGTTAAAGCTCTTGTACTACCTAAACCGTCAACATGATAGAACGATCGCCCATCATTCCTTTCCTGTGAAATCAAATCATTTCCGTGAATATAGGAAACCTGGATGATTCCACCAGGGGTGTATTCTTCGAGGACTTGGGCGTAGGGTAAATTCTTATCTAGCAGGAAGCGGGTTTCTTCGCCGTTGATGGTTTGGCTGACGCGGATGCCTTCACCATCGTATTGGTTAGTTACATCAGTGATTCCATCGCCATTGGTGTCTGCACCAATCAAGCGATTTTCGGCGCTCCATTGGTAGGTGATGGTGGTGCCATCAGTTGTCTTGGATGTTGTATTGCCGTTGTTATCGTAGGTGTAGGTAGTGATGGTGCCGTTGGTGGTAGAGGTGAGGAGGCGATCGCTGTTATCGTAGGTGTAGGTGGTGGTGCCTTCGGCGGAGTCTTCACGACTGAGGCGGTTACCGACTGCATCGTAGATATATTTGATGGTGCGGCTGGCGGTGGTGGCTCCAGGGTTGTAGATGGTTTCCTGGGTGAGGCGATAAAGGTTGTCGTAAGTGTATTCGACGCGGCGACCGTCGTGTTCGTCTACGGCAGTGCGATTTCCAGTCTTGTCGAGGGTGTAGCGGAAGCTCTGGAGAATCGTGCTATCGGGAGCGGTGGTTTCCAGATAAAGGAGGCGATTGAGGCTGTCGTACTGACGGGTTTCAACAGTGCGATTGGGAAATTCAGTGCGGCTCAGATTGCCGATCGCATCATAGTGATAGGTGGTTACGCCCCCTTCCGGATCGGTAACGGTACTAAGGCGATTTTGAGCATCAAATGTGTAGGACGTGGTGCCAGAAGGAATCTGGACAGAGGTACGATTTCCTGCTGCATCATAGGTGTAAGCAATGGTGCGCCCATCTGGATCAATGCGTTGAATCAGGCGATCGCGCTCATCATAGGAATAGGTTGTAACGCCACGTCCATCCGTAACAGCGTACGGTTGACCCGTTAGGGTATAAGTGTAGCTGACATCAAAGGTATCACCAGGCAAGTCTTTGCGAATCAACCTGTTGCGCGAGTCATAGGTATAAGTGAGAGTGTCGCCGTTAAAGTCAACGGTGCGGATTAGATTCCCTACGGCATCGTAAGTGTTGTGCGATCGCTCTCCTAGAGGAAGTTCGGTGGCAGTTCGGCGACCCAATTCGTCGTATTCATAGCGCGTGACGTTGCCCCTGGCATCGGTCTGGGTCATCAGGTTGCCTTGTTCGTTGTAAGCGTAGGTCGTCCGTTGTCCCAGTGCATCTATCACCGCCGTGAGACGACCCAATGCATCATATTCAAACTGTGTAGTAATTCCTGCCTGGTTAGTGCGAGCAGCCACCCGTCCCGCTGCATCAAATTCAACAGCAGTCGTAGTGCCATCGGCGTAGGTTTGTCCAATGGGACGACCCAGATTGTCATACCGGAAGCGAGTCACCCGTCCCAACGGATCGGTCTGCGTTAACTGTCGTCCCGCTGCGTCGTAGGTGTTGGTGATACGAGGATTTTCGGTCAGGTCGTCCGCTGTGGCATCGGGGAGAATGGTTTCGAGCAACCGTCCTGCCGCATCATAGCGAAACTCAGTCCGATTGCCCCGTTGATCAATTTCGGCAATCACCCGACCCGCCGCATCATACTCCGTTTGGGTACGAGGCGTTTGGGTAGAAGAATTACTGCTTGGATCATCTGAGGTGCGGTCGGGATGGAGAGTAGCCACCTTTCGTCCTAGCGCATCATAGACAAACTGGGTGCGTCGTCCCAGTTCGTCAATTTCAGCAATGACCTGCCCCTTGGCATCATATTCGGCGCGGGTACGAGGATTGCCACTGTCCTGAACCGAGGTTGTGTCGGGAGTTGCATTAGGATTTGCATGAGGATAGATCGTTTCGACCAATTGCCCTCGCTCATCATAGACGTATTGAGTCGATCGCCCTAACGCATCTATTTCTTCAATCCGTTGACCTACGGCATCGTAGATGGTCTGAGTGACGCCCCCTGCTGCATCAACCTTGCGAATCATCCGTCCTTCTGCATCGTATGCCATCGTAGTGACAAGAGTCCGCTCCGTTCCACCCGGCAACGTTTGGGTTGTCGTCTCTGATAACCGATTCCCCTGCTTATCGTAGGTAAAGGTAGTAACGTTCCCCAGTGCGTCTGTTTGACGAATCACATTCCCCGATGGATCATTCACAAACGTCGTTGTTCCTGAGCCATCCTGCATTGAAGTAAGATTCCCATAGCCGTCATAACTCAAGCTAACAGATCCACTGGCTTGTCCTGAAATTTGGGTGAGGTAACCTTTAGCATTGTAAGTATTGGTCATCGTCTGTCCTAAGGGATCAGTGGTCGTGAGAACATTGCCATTCGAGTCATAGGTGAAACGAATGACATTCCCTAGAGCATCAGTTTCTGTTAGGACGTTGCCCTTACTGTCGTAGGTAAAGCGGGTGGTATTACCTAATGGATCAGTTTCCGTTAGTTTGTTGTTATTCGCATCGTAGGTGCGGCGAGTGATGCCACCTAAGGCATTCATCTCTGCCAGAACGTTACCTCGCTCGTCATATTCATAAACCGTTGTATTGCCTAACTGATCTTGAACGGTTTCCAGAGAATGCTCCGGGTCGTGAACCATCTCAACAGCGTTTCCTGCTGCATCAACTAACGCAATCAGACGCCCAAACTCGTCGTACTCCGTGCGAACGCCACTTCGTCCCAATGGATCAATCACTTGCATTAAGTAGTGCATTCTGGTCGTGTCATAGTCAAAGCGTGTCACGTTGCCTGCGCGATCCGTCACTGCAACCAGGTTACTCAGAGCATCATATTGGTAGGTCACCCGATAACCGTCCGGGGAGATCGCCGCTGTGATTCGTCCTTCAGCATCCCGTTCAAAAGTGACTTGTTGCCCTGTAGAACTCTTAATGCCACTTTTGGTAAAGGTTAGAATGTTGTTATTGCGATCGGTAATGGTTTGCAAACAACCTGTAAGGGCATCAATCCGGTAAACAATCCCATCCTGGGTGGTTAATTCATAGTATCCCCCAAAGCCATAGACTGTATTGGCTGGGTTATATTTACCTCCGTTTAGCCCCACAAACTCATCTGTATCAATTGTGATCAAATTGATCTTTTTTACAGTCAAGGTACTAGTGACGCCAGGGTCTGACTGAAAAGCAGGGACATACAGAGGTGAATTATCAATAATGGACGGCATATATTTAGAGATGGGTGCCAG
The DNA here is from genome assembly GCF_055793305.1 of Calyptranema fuscum S582. Taxonomy (NCBI): domain Bacteria; kingdom Bacillati; phylum Cyanobacteriota; class Cyanophyceae; order Oculatellales; family Oculatellaceae; genus Calyptranema; species Calyptranema fuscum. The sequence goes on along the minus strand of NZ_JBSLYH010000035.1, from coordinate 40,610 downwards.
TTTAGGTTGAAAGGTAAAGCTCTGCCGCTGTCCTCCTGGCAACGTGACATAAACCCGCATTCCTTGTTTAAATCCTTTGGAACCATAGCCCCATTCTTCTAACGCTTCATCAATCCCCAAACTCGTCCGTAAATCCATATTACGGAACTCTAGTCGCCAGCCATAACCAAAGTCACCTTTGAAATTAGCATTCAGGGTGTCATAGGTGCGAGTAACGGTGATGGGAATCCCTGATACAGGAATCGACAGGTCAGTAAAGGATAACTGGAAATTCCCTAACTTCAGGTTGCCTGCAATATTCACCTGTGTCTCGACCGTGGCAGTTAAACCGTTAGTATCAGTTGCTGATAGACGCAAAATATAGCTATCATTTGCCCAAGTGGAGGGATCAAACCGACCCAACACTCCTTCAGTCACAGAGCTATTACCCCGCGCAATCTCCACAAACGCTCCGCCAGACACAGGTGCGACCGAGAGGGTATAGAACTGAAGATTTTCATCTGTTGCCGTACCGATAACATCTACGGGAGCAGCAATCATCTCTCCCCCCAGCAGGGAAGTAAAGGCAACAATAGGAGCTGTTGTATCTCTGGGATAAATGCCCCAAAACTGGGTGGTTGCTGACCCCTCGTTTCCAGCCGCATCTACTGCTTTGGCGATCGCATTAAACACACCTCCAGTCCTAACCAATACCGTTGCCCGCCCACTAGCATCCAGAGCCACAGGCTCACCATTAACCTCCAGCGTCAGTCTCTTCACGCCCACATTGTCCGTAGCAATCACCGTTAGCGTCACCGATGCTCCCACATCAATTCGGGTTTTGTTGGCAACCAGGTTAACCTGAGGTGCTTGGATATCGACAGCAACTGTAAGGAGGTAGGATTGCAGAGTCATCGCTCCCCGACTATCCGTTACGGCAATCTCTATAGGATGGCTCCCTAGATGATTCACGGAGGGAGACCAAGTGAGACGACCGAAGGAATCAATCATCATCCCCACAGGCGCGTGAGTCAGCGCAAAAACAATCGGTTCTCCATCTGGATCCGTTGCCCACACATCGTAGTGATATTGAGAACCTGCCGTTACAGTTTGAATTGGAGTGGAGCGAATGATAGGAGCATGATTTTCCGCCGTAACCGTCAGAGTATAAGTTTGGATAGCGCCGAGTCCTAGCCTGTCGAAGGCAGCGAGGCTGACAGAATGGCTTCCCACCTGATCTGCTGTAGGAATCCATTGCAGCAATCCACTTGTAGCGTCGATTGTCATGCCTACTGGAGCAGTTACCAAAGAGAAGGTAAGCACCTCTCCATCAGGATCGGTCGCAGTCACCTGATAGCGATAGCCTGTAGGCGGGTCAGCCCAAAATCCGGGTTGGGAAGTAATTGTAGGGGCACGGTTAATTGGCGTTTGGGAAACCACCAGGGCATAGGTTTGCCGACTAGTATTTCCTTGGTTATCGCTAACCCCAACGGTAACCACATGATTGCCAACCTGATTTGCCTGAGGCACCCACTGAATTTGCCCAGTTACCTCGTCAATCGTCATACCATCTGGATGGTTCTCCAGGCTAAAGCGGAGTGTGTCGCCTTCTGGATCACTGGCTTTCACGCTGTAGCTGTAATGCTGGTAAATACCAATTTGTGTTGAAGGAGTAGAGGTGATCTGAGGGGCTGTATTAACTCCTCTAACCCGAAGGGTAAAGGTTTGGGTAGCGAAAGCTCCCAACATATCGGTGACCTGCACAGAAACCAGCTGTTCACCAATTTGAGTCATCTCTGGTTGCCAGACCAGCATCCCGGTTTCTGGATCAATCACCATTCCTGCGGGTGCCTGATTCAAACTCCAGACCAAATAGTCACCCTCTAAATCAATCGCAGTTAGGGGATACCGATAAAGCTGCTCAATGCTGGTCAGCGTGGGTGGGGTTGAGGTGATAGTGGGGGCAGTATTCCCTGCAAAATGACGAACCTCTAGGGTAAACGTTTGGGTTGCTTGCCCTCCCTGTCCATCCGTCACCTCAACCGTAACCGTGTGTGCCCCTATTTGGGCTGCTCCGGGTAACCAGGCAATCCGTCCCTGGGAATCAATCGTCATCCCCTCTGGTGCCTCGACCAGGGTAAAGCGAAGCGGGTCGTGATCGGGGTCTACAACGGTGAGTTTGTAGAAATAGGGGATAGCAACACGGCTAACAGTGCGAGGACTGGAGGTAATCGTTGGAGCCGTATTGGATAGGGCTTCGATTACTTGCAGATGTAACACCTGCAAGGTTTCACCCCCATGACCATCACTTGCTTTGATGGTGATTTCCTGCCTTCCCAATTGCTCAGCAGTCGCTAGCCAGGTCAGGATTCCCGTTGCGCTGTCAATCACCACTCCGGCAGGGACACCAGCCCCAAGTTCATAGGTGATGCGATCGCCCTCTGCATCAATCGCCTTTGCTTGATACTGAAAAGGCTTCCCAACTTGAGCCACAGCCTCGACGGGTAAGACTGAAGTAAAGATTGGTGCAGTATTCAGTGGTGTCACTTCCAATTGGAAGTACTGCAAATCGATTCCACCCTGGTTATCCCGCACTCGCAGGATGACATCATGCACCCCAATCTGCTCGATAGTGGGTTGCCAAATCACCACACCCGTCGCAGGATCGACTGCCATGCCTTCTGGGCTGAGGGATAGATCGTAAGTTAAAATAACTTGATTAGGAGTGAAAGCATTTGCATCATAGATTAGCCACGCTCCAACTGTTATCTTGTTTGGTGGTTCTGAAATAAATGTTAGTACTTTATTAGGCAAAACTTCATCAGTGCGCTGGTTGCCAAAATCAATTCCTATAATAGTTTCACCAACGCCTAATTCTACGATATGGAAACCACTTAGACCGGGTATGGAATTGGCATCATCAGATGCACTAGAGATCCCTGGGAATGTTTGCTTATACCCTTCTAGAACAATCTCACGAACAATATATTCACCAGCTGCTAATCCCGTAAAACGGTATTGCCCAGCTTCATTTGTTATCTGAGTTGGTTCGTTAGGATCCAAAAGACCATTCTTGTTAAGATCAATATAAATTTCTACCCCCGCTAGTCCCGGTTCTAAATCGTTCCGTACACCATTACTATTAAAGTCGTTGAATGTAATGCCTTGAATTTCGCCTGTGGGAACATCAATTATTTCTATTGAATAGTTCTGGATATCAAAACCACCATAAGCATCTTCAGCACGAACACTAACTGATACTTGTTTAGATTGAGCCCAGCTGATAGGAAGCCATTTGATTAAGCCACTGGTCGGATCGATTATCATCCCAGTAGGAGCTTCAACCAAAGAATAAATTATTTCATCCTGATTTGGATCAATCGCATTGACATGATAAACATATTCCTGTTTTAACACCGGTGTGAGTCGTAGGCTAGTTTGGAGCTGAAAGTTAGAACCTGTTGTTTGCCGTTCTGCTTGAAAAATATCAATAAAATAAGCTTCACCAACCGTAAGTCCTAGCGTATCTAAATTGACAGAGCCAGAAACAGCAGGATGAATTCCTCCCAAATCAACCACTAGCTGATTATTAATAAATACCCATACATCGTCATCCCCAACAAATTTTAAGAATTCTCCGCCTTGGTAAGTAAAAGAGGCATGAATTTCTGTAGTAAAATGATAATTATTTCTTCGTCCTTCATTCCCTAAAAGTTGACCATCAATTGGGAAATACCTACTGCTAAAAAATTGATAGATTCCTGTTCCTGAAGCAGTTTCAGTTAATACCAGTGGTATAACTGTTGATTGATTAACACCTGGGACATCGTGATACCACTGGTAGAATTGATTAGTTGTGATATATTTAAAGCCATTTTTCAAGATCGGTTTTCGGTCTGAACCAAGTTGGTTTTCAACAATCCCTCGAGATAAGCCGAATGGACCACTATTCTCAAAATTGGCATGAGTACTACTAAAATCGCGAATTACTGCATCTAGGGTAATTGATGAATCTGCTTTATGAATGGGTATAGCAAATTGAACAACGGGTTTACTAATTATGACTGGTGCATAATTATTCGGTTTTTGTTGTACTAGGATAGTAAATGACTGTGTTGCAGTATTTCCATGACTATCTTCTACCTGCAATATCACAGTCTGGCGACCGAGTTGCTCCACAGTAGGAAGCCAATTAATCTCACCTGTTACAGTAGCAATGGTCATTCCACTCGGAGCAGAAACTAACGAGAATTTTAGTTCATCCCCATCAGCATCTGTAGCAGTCGCCTGGTAGGTATAACCCACTGCAATATTGGCATAAACGACAGGAACAGACGTAAAAATAGGGGGTCGATTAGGGACAACCTCAGCAACAGAGATTACATAACTTTGCTGCGATATACCTCCTCGATCGTCATTCACTTCGAGGGTCACGGAATGATTGCCAATATCGCTACCCACGGGACTCCATCTCACCTCACCCGTTGTTGGATCCACCGTCATTCCCGTTGGTGCCACTAATAAACCATAAGTGAGTGGATCGTTTTTTGGATCAACTGCTTTCGCGTTGTAGAGATACGATCGCCCTACCAAGGCTTCTGTGTTGGGAGTGGTGATAAATTTGGGTGGCTGGTTTAACTGCCCAAAGAAAACCAGGTCATAGCTAAACTGCACGCCATTGGGATTCAAGAATTGTAGGCTTCGCGTTCCGGTAACCACTCCGGGCATCAGGATCTGATCTTCAATCCAGGGAGTAAAGGTGTAGTAGGGCAAGCCGTCTGGTGTGATACCGTCTGCATTGACAACTTGTACGCTTGCATCGCTGAGATTCCCAATTGCAACGACCAGAGGGATACCCACTGTATACTGTCCTGCATTCCGGACAGAGAGATCAGCAAACAGAATGTTTGTCTCTTCGCTGAAAGACGTGCGTCCATATACCGCAACCAGACTTGCAGATACGTCAGAGAGTAAGGAAAAATTGACAGCTTCTTCAGCGATCGCTCTCGTTACTGTAACAGACACAGCCGATGGAATCGAGCCATCTCCTGGCTGAACATTGATATGGGTTAGACGAACGGATGTAGTTGTATCGGCATCGTTGTTAACCAATCGAAAAACCAGGTTTGCCTGAGTCCCAGGAGTGATGCCCGTGAGATTAACCTGAACCGTCTGTTCTTGAATTGTGGCTCCAGTTGCTAGAGCCACCGATTGACCTTCTGTGATATTGAAAAAGGCATCTCGATTTTCAGCAATGGTATGAACCAGAGAATTGCCCTGAACATCTAGTAGAGCGACTTCAAAAGCATCTTTGATAAAGTCTGGATCAGTTGTGTCGAAGTTCAGATCAGTATAGGTAAAGCTGAAGATAGACGAGCTTTCTGGAATTTCAACAACTTGCTCATATACTGTTCGGAATGACGTTCCCTCCAGCAATACCAGATCATTATCTTGAATGGTGCCAATGCCCTGCCCATCAAAAATAGTTGCATTGATAGCATTACTCAGTTGTACTGAAAAAGCTTCATCTGATTCATCTATCGTATCGCCCAGAATGGGAACCAGGATGACTTGCTTGAGAGCTTCACCCGGCAGAAAGGTTAGGGTACCATTCACTGCTTCATAATCGCTACCTGCGATCGCACTCCCATCTACGGTAGTGAAGTCTACCGTAATGAGCTGACCACTTGCCTTAGAAAGGCTGACGGTAAAGATTGCTGCGACCGTTGCTGTATCTCCCTCAACCAAGGTAGCATCGTCGATCTGAAGTGTGGGTGGCTCGTCATTATCCTCAATCCATCCCAGACCTTGGTCAACAATAATGATGGCATGACTGGCATTGCTGAGCTTGAGCAAAAAGAACCGATTGGCTTCATCCAGATCATCCGGGAGCAAAAGAACGGATACAGTTTTGCTCGTTTCTCCAGGTGAAAACGTAAGCATACCTAAAACCGGACTATAATCCCTGCCTGCGATCGCAGTGCCATCAACTGTAGTAAAGTCCACTGTTACGGTCTGAGTACTGGTGGCTGAGAGACTCACAATAAAGGTTATAGCGCTTGTCTCTCCGTCTTCTGGAGCGGTGGCATCATTCACCCATAGTGTTGGCAATTGCACTATCTGATCATCATCCTGGATCGTGCCAACCCCTTGTCCATCCTTGATAACTGCATTTCTGGGATGGCAAAGGTTGACGGAAAACTGTTCTATCAGCTCACTCAGCAAATCGTCCAGGATTGGTACTGTGATTGTTTTGCTCATTTCTCCTGGAGCAAAGGTGACCGTACCACTCACTGATTGATAATCTTGATTGGCAATTGCCGTTCCATTTGCTGTAAAAAAGTCAACCCTTACAGGCAATTTACTGGCTTGCGATAAGCTGATGGTAAAACAAGCCAGCTTTCTACCATCACCTTCTACCACAGTGACATCACTAATGGAGAGTTCAACGCGATCGGGAGGTAAAGAACACTCACGATGTCTCTGCATCGAAGGATCAAACAAAAACATCTCAGGCAGTAGATTAGCGACCCAAATACCTTCTAGAATGGCGATCGTACGTCTCTGAGCCTGGATCACTGTGTCTCGTCCCCTCTGGATCAACACCAGGTCTGACAATCGGCTTACTCCCCGGACATTTGCAATACCGATAAAGTCAGTTTCAAGCTGAAAATCTTGGATCAGTCTAGCCCTTCTGGGTAGTTCTCGATTGGCAATCCAAAAGCGATCGCTGTCAGGAGGAACAAAAGCCGGATTATTCATGTTTAACCTTATGGGGGCAAGGAAAGCACAGGTTCATCAAGCTGTGGGGGTGGACGGCCGTCCACCCCCACGAAGATCTGTAAATAGAATTGAGAGAATTGGTAGAAAACAGGTATTGCTGGAAATTCAAATTTTTCTACGCTGTAGCCAGCACTATACCGACAAGAGGGATTGCAACCCTGCACCCTTAACGCATTCGCAGAGGTGGCGTTGCCGATTTCCGAAGTAGATGCGCTACATTTTTTATTTCAAGAAATTCTTTGCTTACTATGGCACATCCATTGAAGTTGTGTCAGTACTTTTACGTACTGTAATACTTTCTCAGTTTGTCCTGATCAATGCACCAAATTTTGAAGGGGTTAGTAACCAAAATAATCCTTCCTCCGGTGAATTATGATGGATAAATCATCCTGGCTGAGGCGATCGCACGTTGCAACCTCTGTTGCTCTGGGAGGTATGGCGATCGCTTGGGGCGAAACGGCGATCGCTCAAGTGATCCCAGACCAGACTTTGGGACAAGAACAGTCACGGGTTCGGGCGATGAATCTGCGCGATCAGCGGATTGACGGTGGGGCGATTCGTGGGGTCAATCTGTTTCACAGTTTTCAAGAACTCAGTGTTGAATCAGGACGGGGGGTTTATTTTGGCAATCCGCGAGGGATCGAGAATATCTTCAGTCGGGTGACGGGTCAAAACCCTTCTGTAATCAATGGCAGGTTAGGAGTGTTGGGCAATGCTAACTTGTTCTTGCTCAATCCCAATGGGGTTTTATTTGGTCCAGGTGCACGTTTAGATCTGAATGGGTCTTTCACCGCCAGTACGGCAAACAGTGTAGTCTTTCCAGATGGTTCACGCTTCAGTGCCAGCCAGCCGGGTAGCCCTCCCCTCTTAACAGTTAATGTTACGGTACCCGTCGGTTTACAGTTTGAGACAGCAACCCCTGGAGCGATTGTCAATGAAGGACAGTTACAAACCCGTACAGGTGCAAATCTGACACTTGCCGCAGGTAGCATCCTCAGTACGGGAACGCTATCGGCACCAGAGGCAGAGTTTGCAGCGGTTACCGTATCAGGGATTCGTGCTGATGGTCAGGCACCAGTGGTACGGCTCGATCCCAATGGACAGTTTATTGGGCGAGCTTTGTCCAATCCGATTCAACCTATTGTTTCAACTGCACCCTCCTTATCGGGCTTGGTCGCTGGATGGGGCAATGAAACCGTTGCACTGTTAGATAATGCAGGGCAAGTGACATTACCCGGAACGGGTTTGCTGGTTGAGGCAGGAGATATTACCGTTCAAAACTTGAATGCCGCAAATGCTACTGTGTCTGCCAGCCATAATTTGACCCTGGCAGATAGCCACATCGAAACATCTGGCAATCTACAACTCCTGGCACAAGATACCGTGCGGCTTCGAGATAGTACGACCACCCCCTTAACAATCGCTGCTAGAGGAAACCTACTCCTGAGAGGCACACAAAACGTTGATATTTTTGCCCTGAATCACCCAGACAGCGGGTTATTTTCAGGGGACAATATGCTGTTGCGCTCTACCAATACGGTCGGTGGAGATGCCCATTTTTCCAGTGGTGGCAGCTTTCGGATTGAACACTTAGATGGTCAACCCGGTGATCTATTTAGCCCCTATGACCCAATCATTCGAGCCAGCGGAGATGTCAGTTTTGATAGTTACAATGGTGCTTCATTACACATTTTAGCGGGAGGCAGTGTTACCGCCAATCGCATTACGATTACAGGGGCAGACACCACAGCAGGTTTGAGCGAGGAGGTGAGGTTATCTAATGGGAATCCCATTTTCATCAACGGTCGCACTAGACCCACCCTAGATATCCGTGCCGGAACCACTACCTTTGCCCCCCCTGGAACAACTGGAGATATAGGTGGATTTTCGCCCAGTGCACCAGTTACGGATGGAACAGGCACCAGTGCCGATATCACCATTAATACTATCAATAATGTAGGGGGAACTGTATTTTTAACCAACCAATACTATCCTAACTTAACATTGCCAGGAGGTAATATTGAAATTGATTCAGTAGGTACAAATTTCTCAGGTATATCCTCTGTTGATAGTGGAAACTCAGTGATTTTGGACGCACGTAACGATATCAGAATTTCTGACAGGAATCTCGATAACCAAAGCTATGTGGATGCTTCTAACTATGGAACCTCTAATGTTCGCGCTGGAAATATTATTTTGCTTGCTGGCAATACAGTATTCCTACAATTTGTTGACAACACAGTATCCACAATAGGAGACATTATTAGTCAAACATCACAGCGAGGGAATGGCGGTAACATAACTATTCGTGCGGGAGGTCAAGTCTTAGCAGAGAATGCATCTATAAACACTTATACCGTAGGTTCTGGGGAAGGAGGTAATATAACGATTGACTCAGGAGATTCTATCAACTTTATGAGTTCTGCTATCAATAGTCGTACAAACGGTTCAGGGAGTTCAGGAAATATCAGTATACAATCTGGAAATTCAATCTTTTTTAACAGTACAAGCTTAACGGCAAGTACTTCTGGAATTGGAAATGCAGGGAATATCATACTGGAAGCAGATGAGGAGATATCATTTAATAACAATTCTTATATGATTGCTAACACAAATAATATTGGGAATGCCGGAAATATCTCTCTAACCTCAGAAAATGGTTCTATATCATTTTACAATTCCCGAATAGGAAGTATCTCTGAAGCTTCAGGAAATCAAAGCAATATAACAATTCAAACTATAAATGGAAGCATTTTTTTTGATAGAAATTCTTATATTTTTGCTAGCACAACGGGAAGAAATAGTAATTCTGGAAATGTTGAACTCTTTACAGGAGATTCAGTCGATTTTGATCATGGATCATATATACAAACTGGTACTAGGGGAACTAGTAATGGCGGAGATATTAGAATTCGAGCTAACGGTTCAATCTCGTTTGACAATAGAGCCTTTCTGAATGCAAATACTTCTAATCAAGGGAATGGAGGCACTATTGAACTGTTATCGAATGGGAACATATCCTTTGCCCAAGGTACTTCTATAAGTTCTAATACACTTAACACTTCAATTATCGATGCTGGAGATGCTGGAGAGATTTTTGTTACGTCTAATTATGGTTCTATATCTTTTGATAATGATGCCCGAATACAGGCCATTTCTGAAGGCTCAGGAGATGCAGGTGATGTAGAAATTCGAGCTATAGATGGAAGCATATCCTTTGATAGGGATTCTTATGTCTTTGCTTTTACCAGAGGAAGTGGTAATGCTGGAAATGCAAGACTTTTCGCAGAAACTTCAATCAGCCTTGATAACAGATCTCATATACGGACGGATACTGGGGGAACTGGGGATGGAGGAAATATCCGTATCCAAGCTAATGATTCAATCTCTTTTGACAATGGTGCCTTTGCAACGGTTGATACAAGTAGTTCTGGTAATGGCGGCAATATTGACATTCAGGCTTTGAACAGGATTACTATCAGTGGAAACAGCACTACACTGTCTAGTCGAAGTCTGAATACAAGCAACATCCCTGGTTCTGCCGGTAGGGGAGGCGAAATTGGACTGAGTGCAGGTACTGTCTCAATAGCAAACAATGCTCGAATCAATACCAATACCTTAGGATTTGGTCATGGAGGAAATATCTCAATCGAGGAGAGTGAGTCTGTAAATGTAAGTAGTGGTGCTCAGTTAAATAGCAGTACTTCTGGCTCTGGGGATGGGGGTGATATTCTATTTAGAGACAATGACTTAGTCGCTTTGAGCAGCAACTCCGTACTAGATTCTACAACTTCTGGCTCTGGGGATGGTGGTGATATCTCCATTCTCAATAGTCGTTCCACAGATGTGAGTAATGGTGCTCAGTTAAATAGCAGTACTTCTGGCTCTGGGGATGGGGGTGATATTCTATTTCAAGACAATGATGCAGTTACTCTAAACAGGAATTCCACATTAAATTCAAGCACTATTGGTTTAGGAGATGGGGGTGATATCTCCATTCTCAATAGCCGTTCCATCAGTGTGAGTGATGGTGTTCGATTAAATAGCAGTACCTCTGGCTTTGGAGATGGAGGTGATATTCTATTTCACTCTGAGAATAATGGTTCAGTTACTTTAAGCAACAATTCTGTATTAGATTCTAGAACTTCTGGCTCTGGTAATGGGGGTGATATCTCCATCCTCAATAGTCTTTCCAGCAGTGTGAGTGATGGTGTTCGATTAAATAGCAGTACCTCTGGCTCTGGGGATGGAGGTGATATTCTATTTAGAGATAATGACTCAGTCGCTTTGAGTAGCAACTCCATATTAGATTCTAGAACTTCTGGCTCTGGGGATGGTGGTGATATCTCCATTCTCAATAGTCTTTCCACCAATGTGAGTAATGGTGCTCAGTTAAATAGCAGTACCTCCAATTCTGGTGCTGGGGGAAATATCGACATTCAAGCTTTAGACAGGATTACTATCATCGGTCATAATACTGAACTAAATTCAAGTACTATTGGCTTAGGAAATGGCGGTAATATTTCAATTCTCAATAGCCATTTCACCAGTGTGAGTGATGGTGCTCGATTAAATAGCAGTACCTCCGGTTCTGGTTATGGGGGCGATATTTTATTTCGCTCTGGAGATAATGGTTCAGTTATTTTAAGCAATTATTCCGTATTAGATTCTAGAACTTCTGGCTCTGGTAATGGGGGTGATATCTCCATTCTCAATAGTCTTTCCACCGATGTGAGCAATGGTGCTCAGTTAAATAGCAGTACTGCTGCCTCTGGAGATGGGGGAAACATCTCAATTGGCAATAGTAATTCTATAAATATACGTAATGGTGCTCAACTAAACAGTAGTACCTCTGCCTCGGGTGATGGGGGTAATATCACCATTCAAGCTCTGGACAGGATTACTATCAGTGGAAACAACACTACTCTGTCTAGTCAAAGTCTGAATCCAAGCAACACTCCTGATTCTGCCGGTAGAGGAGGCGAAATTGAACTGAGTGCAGGTGCTGTTTCAATAGCAAACCATGCTCAACTCAGTACCAATACTTTAGGCTTTGGTCACGGAGGAAATATCTCAATTGAAGATAGTGATTCTGTAAATGTAAGCAATGGTGCTCAGTTAAATAGCAGCACCTCTGGTTTTGGTGATGGCGGCAATATTCTATTTAGAGATAATGGTTCAGTTACTCTGAGTGAAAATTCTCGATTAAACGCTAGCACTTCCGATTTAGGCAATGGTGGTAATATCCGATTTAGAGAAAATGATTCAGTTACTTTAGCTGAAGACTCTCGATTAAATGCCAGCACGTCTAGTTTTGGCAACGGAGGAAGCATTTCGATTCTCGATAACCACTCTATCGATGTGAGTGATGGTACCCGATTAAATGCCAGTACGTCTAGTTTCGGAGACGGGGGTGATATTCGGTTTACAGGTAATGATTTAGTTACTTTAGGCAGGAATTCCGTATTAAATGTTAATACTTCTAGTCTAGGTGACAGCGGTAGTATTTCGATTCTCAATAGCCGTTCTCTTAGGATGAATAATCGAGCACGATTAAATGCTGGCACTACCAATTTGGGCAATGGTGGTGATATCCAATTTGGAAATAATGATTCAGTTGCTGTGACTGGGAATTCTGTATTAAATGTTAATACTTCTAGTCTAGGTGACAGTGGTAATATTTCGATTCTCAATAGCCGTTCTCTTGATGTGAGCAATCGAGCACGATTAAATGCTAGCACTACCAATTTGGGCAATGGTGGTGATATCCAATTTGGAAATAATGATTCAGTTGCTGTGACTGGGAATTCTGTATTAAATGTTAATACTTCTAGTCTAGGTGACAGTGGTAATATTTCGATTCTCAATAGCCATTCTCTTAATGTGAGTAATCACGCTCAATTAAATGTCAACACATTTGGAGCGGGAGATGGCGGTAGTATTCAATTTGAAAATAATGATTCAGTTGTTGTAACTGAGAATTCTGTATTAAATGCCAGCACTTCTAATTTAGGAGACGGTGGCGACATTTTAATTTCTGATAGCCTTTCTACTACTGTGAACGGCGGCGCTCGACTCAATGCTAGTACTTCTAACTCAGGTCAAGGGGGTACGATTAGAATCAATTCGGACTCCGTTTCAATCACCAATCATGCTCAAATTAGAACTAGTACTTCAGGATTAGGAAATGGGGGCAGTATTTTTATACCACGTAGTAATCAAGTTGAGATTTCTGATGGAGCTAACTTAGATGCAACGACTACAGGACAGGGGACTGGAGGAGCAGTTAATATCCGTTCAAGAGATAGTGTTTCAGTAGCAGATTCTCGAATTACAGTTAGAAGCTCAGGAAATGGTAATGCAGGAAGGATAGGTTTAGAAACCGAAGTCATGAAATTAGACCACTCTCGGCTTTTAGCCTCTGCTGACGATAGTACTGGGGGCAACATCGCTTTAAACACTGAAGATTATCTATTGATGCGTCATGAGAGCCAGATCTCAGCCATTTCTGATGGGACAGATGGGAATATTCGAATTCCTAGTGGAGTGGTAGTTGCAGCCCCGATTGAAAATAGTGACATCTTGGCTGTATCTGGTGACGGTGGGGGTGGGATTCATGTGAATGCTTATGTGGGGTTTCAGATTCAGGATAATCTTCGGGATACAGATCTGAGTGATATGACAGCGACGGGAACCATCAATGTTAATTTGAATGTTGACCCGGCTCAAAATCTCAATACCTTGCCTGAAAATCTGGAAAGTCCAGATTTGGTTGATAGCTGTCAAGGAAGTACTGGTCGGGGGACTGCTCAATTTCTCGATGTGGGTTCGACAGGCATACCGCCTCGTCCGGAGGATCCACTCAATGGCACAACGCTGGAGGAAGATTGGATTTCCCTGGATTCTGATTCTACTTCGCAAGCACCGACCCACAATGAAGCGTTTGCAATGGAGAGTTCCAGGCAGTATCAGACACATGCGGGTGGTTATCGGTTGCGATCGCTCTCCTCTTGCCAAAGTTGATTCCATCCAAAACTTTAAACAAAATCATCCGGGTTTCAGTAGTTACACAGAGAAAAATTAAGGGATATGATTCACGGAAATGCCTTGACCCCGAAGGCATGACTCGCTTTAACCTTTAGTCTTGCGAGAATCTGCCCATCATGCCCCATCGCCCCCCATGCGGACATCGTGTATCTCGCTGCTTGTTGCAATTAGGTCCAGTTGTATTGACTGGCGGGATAACAGCCCGTGCAGCGATCGCAGAACCCATCGAACCATCATCGATCGAACCTCAACCTTTACCTGAATCAATTCCTACATCATTTCATACTGATATATTAGCAGAACCGATTCCAGCACCTCCTGAAACATTCACCCCAATTGAAGCCAGCCAGACATTCAATCAATCCACCACAGCGATTGAATCGTCTGAAGTAGCACCTGCGATCGAAATCCCCTCAAGCATTACCGATCCTTCACTATCTATTGGCTCACCTGAAGTCTTTGATCACCCAGACTTTAGCACCAGTGCCCCTAGCCATCAAAACATTTCTCAAGTTCCCCCACAACCATCAGGAAGCATTACAACACCTGAAAACACCTCCATTGAAGACAGCACTCTATCGGGAGTAGTCGGATGTTCTCATGATGAATCAACTCTGCCTGATAGTTCAGAGATTTGTGTAACAGAATTTAAGATTAGATTTGCAGACTCATATCAACCCGATGCAACTACTCTATCCCATACAGTTTTTGATGAGGCAGAACTTTTAGAGAGAACTCCTCCGATCCCAGAACACCATCGATTCTTTAGTCGAGAAGAGTTAGTTCAAGTAGCCGTTGATGTCGCTGAGCACTATCATGAGGAAGGCTATGCAGCAGCAGGTGCGACGATCAACATAGATAATGCTCAAAATGGAGAAGGAATCGTCACTATCCAAGTTGTAGAGGGCGAATTAGAATGTATTCAAATCGAGCCTTATCCTTGTGAAGCTGACCCTCAGACACCCGAAAGAATGGGACATTTGCGGTTAAGAAACTACGTGCGATCGCGATTGGGTGTTGAAACAGGAGAGCCGATTAATGTCAATACATTACAGGAGCATTTACTGCTACTGCAACTTGATCCGTTGATTGAAAGTCTTTCAGTAGAGCTATCCGATGGTTCAGCACCCGGTAAAAGCCGACTGCTAGTTCGAGTCAATGAAGCACCGCCCTTCAGCATCAACACAACAGTTGATAATTCGCGATCGCCCGGAATTGGGAGTTTACAACAGCAAATCGAATTGACCCATGCTAATGTGCTGGGTTTAGGAGACGGACTCAGCATTGGCTATGCTCGCACTGATGGTAGCGATCGCCTCAATGTTCAATATGTTCTACCACTCAATCCTCAAAACGGCACCCTGAGCCTGAGCTACGATACAAGCTCTAGTCAGGTGATTGAACCGCCCTTCGATCGATTAGATATTGATTCTACTTCCAACAGTTACGAAATTGCGTTGCGTCAACCCATTATTCGACGAGTCTTTCCTATCAATCTCAATGCATCAACAGACGTTGAGGAATCGGAGGATGAATCAGATGAAAGCCTTGAAAGCTCATCCGACGACGCCACTCAGCAACGCCCATCAACACGCACATTTGAAGAATTCGCGTTAGGTATATCACTGTCAGTCCAAAATAGCGCTACGACTGTCCTTGATATGCCAATTCCACTCTCCCTCGGTGTTGAAGAGGATGGACGTTCTCATGTTACAGCATTGCGGTTTTCTCAAGAATGGCTGCGGCAGAACGCAAGAGATGTAATTGCAGTGCGATCGCAATTGAGTTTAGGCTTAGATGCGTTTGGTTCTACGGTGAATGAACCCGTGGCAGAAATCGGTTCCATTCCCGATAGCCGCTTCTTTAGCTGGCAAGGACAGGCTCAGTGGGTTCACCGTCTGGATGATCGGCTCGATGGCGCTCGTTTGTCATTACAGATGAATGCCCAGCTCGCCGATCAATCGCTCCTCTCTTCTGAACAATTTGCGATCGGCGGAGCCAGTAGTGTGCGGGGCTATCGGCAGGATGCCCTCCAGGGCGATAACGGCTTTTTTGCTTCCGCAGAGGTGCAATTACCCGTTTTACGAATACCCGCTTTAGATAGCGTGTTACACCTGATTCCATTCGTAGACTATGGCGTAGTCTGGAACGATTCTATACGAACCAACCCCAACCCAAATGCTTTGGCATCGGTTGGCATCGGGGTGCAATGGCAAAATAGCCCTCCAAAACTTACAGATCCAACGATTACAGCCCGTCTAGATTGGGGCATCCCTTTAATTTCCATCAATGGGAGAGATAGAACATGGCAAGAAAATGGATTGCATTTTTCGGCATCTTTAGGTCTAAGTTTTTGAGCAACACCCCGTTGCAGATGTTCCGTATCTTCCACTCCAAAAGATACTGGTGTGCGATCGCCCTCAGCCTAGTAACCACTTGCCTTGTAGTGGGTACCTCTCCCGTTTTGTCTCAAGCATCTGAGGAAAATCCAAGCTGCCCGGCTCAACTCGATGAAACCATTTATCAGGGCAGAGATCTTGGAGCAGTATATACTTGCCTGGAGCGAGCAGCAGAGAGGTTTGAACAGGCAGCACAAGAATTTGAACGAACAGGTCAAGAATCTGAACGGGCAGGTCAAGAGCGACAGCGAGCCATTACTCTAGTCAATTTGGGACGCTTGCAGATGGAAATGGGGCAACAATTACGAGCCTGCGAGACATTGGCAGACGCTTTAGGATTATCTGCTGAAGAATTGCACTTACCCGCCGAAGAATTAGAACCATCTGATGAACCCTCCATTTGTAAAGATATAGACTTACCAGAATCGCAACAAGAACCACAGCAAGAATTGTGGCAAGTGCATGGTGCTCTAGCTCAACGAGATACCGTACAGGCTAATAGTCTACGCATTCTCGGTGATGTTTTGCGAACTGTTGGACAGTTAGATAACTCAGAAAAAGTTCTTCAGAGAAGCTTAAAAGTTCTTGGTAGTCCTTCCCCTGAAGTAGACAGGGCAAAGGCTGCTACATTTCTGAGTTTAGGCAATACATTCAGAGCGAAAGGAAATTTGGAGCGCGATCGACAGAATACTGAACATAATTACAATACCAATAATAATCAACTAATTAACTGCTCCCCATCACAAAATTTTACGGATCAAATTACGGATCAAAAAGTAACAGAGCTGTATCAAGCTGCTGTAATCTCTTATCAATATACAATCTGCATCGCTCAATCAACATTCCCAATATTAAAAGTTCAAGCAAACCTTAATTTATTAAATGTCTACATAGACGATTTAGAATGGCTAGAGGAGCTTTTAAACTTTGCAGTCAAGTTGCCAAGTAAATTAAACCTACCGATTTATGAACGAGAAGGAGATCGACTAAAAACTAAAATTAAATACCTTAGTAATGAAGTTAAAGCTCGAAAAAGAGTTATTGACTCGCAAATTAATGCATTGGGGTTTCTGTTTAACCAAATAGATGAATTGTCTGAGAGCCAAACAAAGATATGGTTCCGGATAAACTTAGCAAACAATTTATTGCGTTATCAAAAATTTACTTCTCTTCCACTATTATCTGAACCTGAAATTGAACAATTGCTTGCGATGGAAAAAGAAGGCACTGGAGGCATGTGTGGTCAATCCTCCGAAATAAGCTTTGATAATGATTCAAGCGGGCAGACATCTTTATTTTCTTGGAAAGGTATTACCCAACAATTAGTCATAGCAAGACAAGAAGCTGAATGTCTCGACTCTTCTCAAATGGCATCTCAGCATACACAAAGCTTTCACGATCCAATAAATGATTTGAATCTTGATGATAATAGTGGCAGTCGCAGATTAGAATCATATGCTGATGGCTATCTTGGGAAACTATACGAACTTCTCGCCGAGCATTCTCAACAATTAGGATTACAACCAGTTATCTCATTGCTACTTCAAAATGCTCAACAACAAACTCAGAAAGCCTTATACCTAATGCAGCCTCAGGAAGCCCCTGACATTGCCTACCAATGGCAATGGCAATTAGGACAATTGTTACTGATGCAGGCGAATTCTTTCCCAAATGAGCAGAGAGAGAATAAAAAGAGAGAGGCGATCGCCGCTTATACCCAAGCTGTTACAACTCTAGAATCTGTTCGTAGTGATTTACGCTTTATTAACTCAGATACACAGTTTTCATTTCGAGATAGTGTAGAACCTATTTACCGCCAATTAGTTGACTTGCTTTTAAATTCTTCTGAACCTAATGATCAGATTGCTCTCAAGCAGGTAATCGATTTAATTGATGGTCTGCAACTAGCTAAATTAGAGAATTTTTTACGCTGTGATCTTCAAACAATCCAGATTACGGAGAATCAAACTGATCCTAATGCAGCCATTATTTATACAATTCTTCTCAAGGATCGGTTAGCCACTATTCTCTCTATACCTAAAGCTAGTGAATCGAATGAGACTCAACAGGAACTTCACTATATCCCCCCCATAACTGTTGCCGAAAACTTTAACTTACAGGTTTTTAAAGTAGTTGATGAATTTCGTAGTCAACTAGCGAGAGGAGAGAGCGGACAAGTAGGAGAACAGCTAGAAGGAGAACAGCTAGAAGGATATGATACACTACAGCAAGAATCTTCAAGACAATTATATACCTGGCTAATTCACCCTTTAGAGGAGATTTTAGCAAACAATGAAACTATCAAAACTTTAGTATTTGTTTTGGACGATGCTTTACAAAATATACCAATGGCAGCTTTATATGATGGCAAACACTATTTAGTAGAAAGATATGCCATTTCCATTGCACCAAGTTCAAAACTCTTAGAGTTAAAGTCTCTTCCAAGACAATTAAAAATTTTAGTTGCTGGTTCAACTAAACCATTAAATAATCCAAACGGTGAAGATTTTCCTGCACTTGAGTATGTGTCCAATCAAGTGATAGCAATTCAGAATGCCTTGGGAAACTCGGCATCTATTGATGATTCTCTATTTGATAAATCAGATGTTACTCCAGGCAATGAACAATTCACAACCAAAAATCTTGAAGAAAAGCTCAAAAATCATTCGTTTGATATTGTTCATTTAGCGACTCATGGGAAATTTGGCTCCGATCCTAAAAAGACTTATATTGCGTTTACTGATAAGGTTCTGTACGCACAGGATTTGGATAACTTGATGCAAATCAATGAAACCCATGATGATGGAGTTAAGTTATTAGTTCTAGGTGCTTGTCAAACCGCTCAAGGAGATAGGCGAGTTCTACTTGGTCTAGCAGGTTTGACAGTTAAGGCAGGGTCAAGAAGTACTTTAGCAACTCTATGGTCTGTCTCTGAGGTTTCTTCAGCTAAGTTAATAGAACAGTTCTATCGAGAACTAGTGAATACGGCTGATCACATTAGCCGAGCAGAAGCACTTCAAAGAGCACAAAAATGGTTGCTGCGTGAACAAACTGAAGATGAAGGCTGGCAGCATCCCTATCATTGGGCTGGATATACCTTAGTTGGAAATTGGCTCTAACTAAGACAAATTTCATAGAATATTTTCTAAGGCAAAATTGAGCAGCGACTCGATCATTATCTTGATTCATTTCGCTGCTCTACTAAAAAACTCTGGCAATCTATGAGATCCAATCAACACTACCAACAATAGAAGCAAGCTCTCTCCCATCGAGATTAATATTTCCTGCTTGCAATAAACTTATCCAACGAGTGTTAATACTGTAATTGCTAGAGTTAGCTTGGCGACTTGTAGCTAAATTATCAACTTCATCATACCAACAATCACTGCTTGAACCACTATCTACTATACCAATCCAACCATGAACAGTTCGTGGAGTTTCATCGGATTCATCACAATAAAGCTCGAAGTACCAATGATATTCCTTACCTACTTCCAAAGCTATTGGAATTGACAAGCTAACAAATCCTGGCTCTCCAGGCAGTTCAAAATGTCTTACGAACTCTCCATTATTTGTAGGACGTAAGCGAAACGAGCCGTAAGCAATTTGCCCAGAGGTGTATGGAATGTAAAACCAAAGTACTGGGTTTGCAGAGACAGTTCTGCCAAAATTAATATCAGAGGGCATCAAAGCAGTAAGCGAAACATCAACGTCTGGACACTCTCCTTGATTATCTGCTGCTGTACCCTCACCACCATGATCACTTCCCCACTGACTACTTTCGGATCGGTTGGTTACTTTTAAAGACGAGCTAAATGCTGAGCTAATCCTTTCAGTCTGACTCAGCACCCGGCTAGAAAACATCCAGCCCAAAAGACTAGCAGTTGCACTTTTGCCAATTATCGAAATTAGTGTTCTCCGTTTAAGAAAACTTAGAGAAGTTGACTGTATTTTTCTCATTATGATTACTTCAAAATTCAGTATTCATAAAATCTATTCTTACTTCTTAGAGAGTTTTCCGGAAACAAGATTGGGAGTATAGACAGTATTTCAATGCTTGAAATTATCTCTGATTTTTTGTCGCTTGCACTGAACCATCGTGTAAATTATTACGCAACCTCCTGATGTGGATAGAGCAAAAAATGGAGGAACAAGCGGTACCCACCAATTGGAGATTAATAAAAATAAACAGGATCCATATAATGTACTAAGAGCCAAAATAAACGTTAGTATGAAAATCTGAGGTAATCGCCACAATAAACCAATAAATCCGCCAACTATAGCCCATAAACTAATCCAAAGATTTTCTTCCCATTGAGTCCACCATTGCAATAATGGTTTCTGATCTAAAACTGCACTGATAATTTGACTAATCATTTGTGCCTGAAGTATTACTGCCGAGACTTTCTCATCATTGCTTTGTCCTCGACTGTATGGTGTAGTGAATAAATTACTTTTTCCATCTACCACCCCAATAAGGATAATTCGATCTTCTACAAGTTGTTGTATATTGTAGTCTTCTGACCCGCTTAAAATATCTCGAAGATGAATCTGTTCGAAGTTAGTTGAGATATAGTTAATCAAAACCTGATAGCCATCAAGAGATGGTAATTGATATCCACCAGCATTTCGCTCTAGTCTTCTAAAGACTGTACCACCAATTTCTAAATTTCCTGCTGCATTAAAATGTGGTTCTTCTCTCAAATACTTCAAAGCAACTTGAAGGCTTAAAGAAATTTCGGATTTGCAAAATTTATCCTCTGCGGACATGCCTAATATCTGACGTCGAATTACATCGTCAGGATCGGTAGGAACGTTTGTAAATCCTAATTGCTGTAGAGGAAAATCTTCACGGGGCGGATGAATACTAGGCAATTGATTGCGGATACTGCCAATTCGACACATTGCAATGAAGCGATCTGCAAGTTTATTCTCTTGTAAATAAGGGTCTGCTGCCCCAAGTCCGGTTTCGCGAGTAATATTTAAACCAATGACACGAGGTGGATAAGGCTGAATTTTTTGCAAAAACTCTAGTAATGCTTGATTGGATAAAGAGCCTTGTCGTTCCATTCCATTTTCATTCTGAAATTGGATATCTTCTTCATCAATTGCAATTATTAAAATTCGCCGATCTATCTGATCGATATTGGGACGCAACTGCATTAACTGATCAAATGCTTGTAACTCCCAGCGCTGCAATCCTCCCACTGAACGGATACCAATTAATGAAGCTGTAGTAGCTAAACTTGCAATAATTAGAATTTTGATACTGCGCCAACTTAGTAAAGGTGGATAAATAATACGAGAGCCTGCGAAGATTTGCCCTCCTTCGTTATCTTGCCATCGTAAATACAACGTCGGACGATACCACTGATTCCCTTCAACAGCCATTGCCTCTCGTCCCTGGCTCACTGCCACTGCCAAAGAATTCTTCACTCCCAGAGAGCGATAAAACTGTTCGGCAAATTTTGCCGCCGCATCGACGCTCACCGAATACTGCATTGCAACTACTGCTGGCACCCGATGGCTAATTAAATTTTGGGCTACCCCATTAAACACCGAGTCTCCCGCCACTGCCATGCCAGACTGACAGGCACTCAAAACCACCAGAGCAATACGGTTTCCCTGATTTGTACCATCACTTAAACCCGTCCGTTGCAAAAGCGTGCCCAAAGTTCTGGCACTAACATAATCTGGATTACCTGCTTCATCTTCAAAAACCAGATAACCCTGTGCCTCTGGTAATTCAGCCTGACAAGCTTTACAACGCTCAGCTTTGATGCCTCTATGCATGGTGTGGCAATGAGGACAATACTTGCCAAACAATCCATGTCCATCAAAATGCAACACATGAGGTGTTTGATCGGCTGGCGGTGCCGTTAAGTGCGATCGCAATGCCTCTAAGGTTGGACGAGATAATTCGGTTAAGTGAATCGCTTGTGCAGCATTTTGTAAGCCTTTGCGAATCGCTTGCTGTTCGTCTTGAGGCAGTTTGAAATCAGGATGGTCAGGTGATGGAGACACCAGCAACACATTCAACCGATCAACCGATAGCAACTTAGGTGGAGCACCGCCATAGGCAATGTAACGGGAGAACTGAACCTGATGATGAGCTAAAAAACCCTTGCCATCATGCAACAACTCCCAAGGATAATCTGCCAGACGCGATCGCTGCACAGAATCTGCTGTAAAACGAAGCTGAAACAGCAAAGGTGCATTTTTGGCTTCTGCTAACCGGATAGATTCCTGTAACCGCCGCTCTACTTCTCCTCCGGATAAGCAAAGCGATCGATAAAGAGCCTGACCAATCGTGCTCAGAAAATTAGGATGAAAGTGCTGTTGATTACTTGTCAGAATCCCAGCCTGAACCATCCAGGCTTGCTCTCCCTCACCCTGAAAATCTTCGGGTTTGAAAGCTGAGGTCTCCAGGATTTTAATAATGGTTGTACGCCAATCTATGCCATTACAAAAAAAAGGTAACACGCACTCTGTTTCACCTTCACCCGCAGATGATTTGGCGATCGCCTTAAATTGACTCGCCCCAAGCGGTGAAAGATATAAGTCAAACATATCCATCGTTTCGCTTCTTTCGCTCCGACTAGAACTGATCTTCTAACGACGTGCCATCATCAGGCATTTTCGTGAGAGCTTCAAGACTTTGCTCGACAAACCTCTGCATTTGCTCTGGATGCTGCTTTCGGTACAATCCCAGCAGTGCTTCTTTGCTCAACAAAGGCGAGAGATTCACTTTAATCCGTTGAACATCATTACGGTTACCACCACCGCCAATATCTAAGACATAAATCTTTAGCCCTCCTTGCATTTCCTTTTCTATTGTGACCTGCAATTCCAACTCAATCGAATCCACACTTAACAAAGGAATGTTTGTCCGGTCGTCAGTTATCGGGGTTAGCAGTTCTTGTTTAACCTGCTCAATCAATTCCGATAACCCAATCCGATGATCCATAGTCATGTCAAAATTCCTTGATATTTACCGATGTAAAACTCTTACACGTTGATGATGCCGCTTAGAAAGTACAAAAATCCCGCGGTAGATTCTCCTTCACAAATCCACCGCGATGCTTGTAGATTCAACTCAATCCATCAATCAGATTTCGACCTGTTGTAGATCCCTGACAGGTAGTACACCCATTAAATTTCTCTAGACACCAGAGAATCAATAACTCCTTGATATTCTCAATCCCCTCAGTTTGTCAAGATATTGATAAGGTGTATTTTAAAACGGGCTAAAATGGTGCCACAGTTGCGGATACTTGCTGCCAAATGAATACATCATAATCCTATCGGATCTGAGGGAGAGGATTGAGCATATGAACACACGTTTGGCAGAGTTAGAGCGGCACAATCAAGAACTGGAAGCGTAGAACCAACAATTGAAAGAGTTGCTGCATGAAAAAGAGACACCAAAGGTGCAGAAGCCCCGCAGCTAAAGGAGAACTGTAGCATTGAAACGTTAGATCAACTACTAAAATAGGGTTGTGATTGGCATTGGGAATCGTTGATGGTTCATCCAAAATTTTTAGAATTTGATTCGATCAATAGAACTATTTCAGCCTCAAGCCCAACCAGCGAAATGATCACGAGAAAGTAGGCGATCGCCCCTCATACATTTCCTTTCCCCAAATACACACTCTTCAAGCCCATCGTCCCCTTTTTCGTGACCCCCCAGTAACGCAAATAACGGTAAGGTCCATACGTTTTACCCGTTTTAGCATCAGGGATCATCTTCAGTTCAATATGTCCTCGTCCCCCACGCTTACCAAATGGTGAACCATCCTCACGGGTTTCCTGACTCTGCTCTTCTGGGTGTTCCCGTCGAGACTCCAGTAAACCTTGAATCATTTCAAGCAACTCCTCCAACTCATCATCCTTCCAAACCTGGAGCTGTTGAATCAACTGCGCTGCTTTGTCCCGCTTTGCCATTTCTTACTACACAAAATTTGCTTAGGGAATATTTAGGTCAAGTTAGCTTATTTTTATTCCCTAATTTCAAACTCATTGTACTAATTTTCTAGTTAGGGAAAAGTTTCACACAAAGCTAAGCTAAATATTCCCTAAAACGCAGGCTCAGATTTTCGAATTAATTCAAAACAATTTTTAGGGAATACATAGAAGCAGTTTAGGCTCTATTATTCCCTAAATTCTAATGTTACATCAGAGGATCAGTACTTCGAACTATTTTTAATGTATCAAAAATAATTAGCGACTTATTTCACGAAGTTAAATAATGGGCTTTTAAATTATTCATGTTTTTGATGCGCTTTATCAGGCATTATCGAACCATCCTAAACCGGCAAAACCCTATTAAAATCGTATTTTATCGCTCAGGTGGCTAATTCTATAAAATGGTCAGATGTAAGGTCTCGTGGGCATGACACGCCCTAAAGTCCGAATTGAGCAATATGATCTTCGGCTTATCTTCAGAATGCGGAGGGAAACACTATCAGAACTAACCCTTCTCCGGATATAGTTCGTAGTAGATAATCTCTTGCAAAATACCAGATATCGTCCAGTCAGAAACAGATTGGGGACTAAGTGATATAGCTTGTAATCAAGAAATTTTGAGGGTGTGATCAGACTACGATTAGCCTCTTTTCAACTCATAATCGATGCTTTTAAGGTACAGTCAGACTCGTTCGGGCACTGATCAGATTAGTATTATTACTTAGCATAAAAGTATCAAATTAAAATTTACAACGGAGTAAATTTAAGCCTTGCTTTTATCCATGGCGATGAAGCTATGGGATAAAAGCTGTCGGGACGAGGAATTTCTGTTGGCAGTAGATCCTCTTGCGTTGCTTTTCTGATAGACGCACGATCTGTTGAAGTAGTCTTAAATCTTAGAGACATTTGCTCTCAAATTACTTGAGCGATCGCTCGAAGGTCTACACTACCTTGTTTTAGGCGATCGCCACAGACGGAAAGTACGCCATAGCAGAGGATATCTCCTCGATGGTCAATCGAATTTGTTGTTTGAATCGCCGTTTTTATTTCTCTTCGTTCAGAGGTTGAGGCATACTGGAAGCAGCAATTCGCTCGTTTAAATGCCCCCTTGAACTTCCATAACCACACCTGATAAGTATTGCCGCTGATAGACCACATCTTCAAGACGGTTGGGCAGGATGAGTCGGTGTTGCAACACTGGAAGCAAACAGCGGATGGACAAAAAGTACTTCAGTATGGGATGCAGATTGGGAAATGTCCGTTCCAGATTTAGTGTTTTTGGCAAAGAACCAGATTCCCGTAGACACAAATGGTGAGATTATCAGTACAGGAATCAATGTTGCGCCAGATTGGATGATTGAGATTTTGTCACCCGAACAGAGCCAGATGAAGGTGACACGCAATATTTTGCACAGCCTGCGCCACGGCGGACACATGGGCTGGTTGATTGATCCAGATGAGCGGGTAGTGTTAGCTTATCACTCCAATACTCTACCTGAGGATTTGACTGGTGATGCCCTGCTTCCCTGCCTACCAGGTATTGATTTGATCCTGACTGTAGAGCAAATGTTTGGCTGACTGAAAGTTGCAGGAAGCTAGCCTCATCGCAAACTTCCCCAATCATCCTGCTGGTTCAGACAAAGAATTTTCCTGGCTTTGGGGCTGCGCCAGTATTACATCTTCGTAAATCGCATCCATTGAAACCGTCAATCCCACACTAGTTAACTCAATTTCAGCCCCTTCACCATACGGGATAAATACCCAGGTTCCGTTTGCATCACGCCGAAACACCTCAACTGTCTTCGTCTCAGAACCCACCAGGACATATTCCTGCAAACTTTCCAACCGCCGATACAGGGCAAATTTGCCGCCCCGGTCATAGGCTTCTGTGCTGGGCGATAACACTTCCACAATCAGACAGGGGTAGCAAATAAATTGCTGAGCGGTGCGATCACGCTCATCACAACTGACGCTGACATCCGGATAAGTAAAAGGTCCCGTTTCCGTAATGCCAACCTTAGCATCCGAATTTCTCACCTTGCAGCGTCCCTGCAGATGCTCCCGCAGAATGCTGGCAACATTCAAGGCAATATCGGCATGGGGCAGCGTTCCCCCTGTCATGGCAAAAACTTCCCCATCAAAATACTCATACCGCAGGTCTTGCTGGGCTTCCCACTCAAAATATTCCTGCGGTGTCAGCCGACGAAGTTCAGGAGTCGCAATCATAGACAAGCCTCATCCTGGAAAAGTGTTGCCTCTGACAATTATTGTAAAGGATGAGTATGGGGCGATCGCGACTTACATCGAATGCGATCGCTCTCCTCCAGTTTTCTACATTTACGTTTTTTAATTCAGGCGATCTCGCTACCGTGGACGTGATTTCTTTCGAGGCTGGTGAAACCGAATAGTAATATCATTGTAAAGTTCACCTAACCATCGTTATACTTCATCAGAAATCTCACTCATGACTTTATACTGTGCCTGATTTTTCATCACAAATTCCAGAATAATCAGAGAATATTTTTCTGTTTCCACTAACCGAACTGAAACACTTTCAAGATCAGTAGTAAGTCTTTTCCTGCTTCTCGAATCATTATAAATTCCTCATCAGGTGGAACCGCTCGATACTCCAGTTCTACTTCAACTTTCATGGTTGATGGGTACATTCTTTAGTCCTCAATCACATGATGGATAAAGAGAAATTACTCTACTCCACTGTTTCACGCTTACGTTTTTCAATTTCGGCGATCGGTAATAGAAGCATGTATTTAATATCTTGTTTAAGTTTCGAGCTTGCATTATTACAAGTTTCCAAGCAATTCACAAGCAACAGATTAGCACTATAATAATTTTTCAAAAGTTCTTGTTGCTCTTCCGTGAACTGCCATGCGTGACCAACATTATGATGTTGAACTATTACTGCTCTTAACTGCTCAGTCCAAGCCAAACCATTTGTATTCCACCAATCTTGAAAGTAATTCCAACTTTTTTGCCACTGATCTATGTATAAAGTAGGTAATAAATCTCTCAGATATTGTAGAGAAGTGTGTAAATCAGAGTGACTAAAACGAAAAGCAAAGTCTTGAGTATACGGAGAAAGACTATTATTAACTTCATAGAGCAGATTAGCATCTAGTTTTCGAGCAAGACCATTATTATAACTAACACTGATTCCAAGAGGGGTACCATCATTGAGAGCAACATCAACTGCAAAACTTTTAGCACATTCGCCAACCAAGTCCTCGTAAAAGGAAAAATAAAGAGATCTTACTGCCGCTGGGTCATAGCTTCTTTTGACAGGATTTGACTTTTCATATAACCAGTAAAGAAATTTTTGAATTTTTGAATCCATGGAAACAGATAAATCAATTCTATTCTTCATTTCTAAAAATAAATCGTTAGCCTTTTTAGACATGCTAGTACTGAGCAGAAAGATTTCTCCCCAGGAAACATCATCAATGTGACTAAGTAACTTATCCCAAGGGTTAGAAATTTCACAAAGCAATTTTGCTACCAAATATTCTTGAAATGTTAGATGCGAAAAAGACCAAACTTTCTGAAACCGCTCAATCAACAACCCATGCTGCGACGCGATCGCCCTCAACACCCCTCGACTCTCCCGTAACCCAATCCCTAAAAACTCTGCAATATACCCCTCAATCTCTGCTTGCTCAAACAACACATATTGTTCTTGCTCAAACTTTTTCACTGCCAGGTAGCTCAATAGCTCCAACTTGCGCTCCACTGATAAATCACGATAAATTTCATCCCGTTCAATCTCTCGCGATTTGTCCCACCGCTCTAGCAACAGTTCCAACCCTTCCTCATAAAGCTTAGAGCGCTTTGAATAAAACACCTGTTTTTGTTGAAACACAGCACAGGTCAAGCTCAGTAAAATCGGTGTGATAGCTAATTCACGAATCGGCTTGTTCTCCTCCTCAAAAAGCTGATCCAGAAACGCTGTTACCTTTGCTTTACCAGATACTCGATCGGTACAAACAGTCTGAAACCAGTGTTCAGCAAACGATCGCACTTGTGATTCATTAAAATCCGCTACTTCTACATAATCAAACCGTTCAAACCGTGATTCCTGACTCTGGGTTCGGCAAGTAATAACCATCTGCACATGGGGATAAGTGCGAACAAACTGTTTGATCTGCTTGGCAATAGTCTTGCCATCTTCCCCAGTCACTTCATCCAAGCCATCCAATAGAATTAATACTCGCCCCTGATTCAGTACCAATTGAGTCTCTGCTGTAGATCGCTGCCAGCACTGTTCTATATAGCGTTCTAGAGAATAGGAAAGCGCACGACCATCGTCTACGAATTCCCGCAGTTTGATCAACACCGGAATCCGATGGGCTTGCAGATTGCCTGCATTGCACTCCGTCACCACTCGTTGCAAATAGGTCGTCTTGCCTGAACCCGGTTTACCGACAACCATTAGGTTCGTATTTCTCTCCAATACTTTCAGACCTGACACCCTTTCTCGCTCTCGACCCAGACCAATGCGATCGAGACTGCGGTAGCCAGGGTTTGTGCTAAAGTCTTGCCACAGGTCATCCAATTCTGCTCGATGGCTACTGCTCAACTCCTCCAGAATATTCACATCAACAAATAGTTCATCCAAGGGTACCCAATGATCCACCCCCCACAGTGGCATCGTGCCATGTAAGCGTTGAATGTCATCATGCAAACGCGATCGCACTTCTTGTACCAGCTCATCAACAGATTTGTTTGGTATGGATCGTTCTGTACCTGAATGCTGATTCAGAATCGCCTGGAGGGTTTGAGCATCTGGATCATAAATGACGATATTGCGATCGCCCGTTACATTGCTATGACCTGCGATGATTTGAGAGCCAGATGCATCACCGCCAATACCTATCGCACCAGGGGCATTGGCGAGAATGAGTTTCCCCGCAGTTATAGCAGCCGCGATCGCATGAATATCCGCGTCATCTCGACTGCCTGCTTTTAACCGTTCAATAATGGCTGAAAGATCATCCGTCATTAGGTCAACTCATCTCCTCGCTCAAGCCTCATCCCCGAACGACACCCCTTCATACAGCAGTTCAATTGGACACTCAAACTCAATGCTGCTTAAAGAAATCACATCTCCTGCCTGATAAGGATAGTAGAGCCACATCCTGCCCTCACCCCGACGATAACACTCCACTGCCACCTTCTCAGAATCAATCAAGATATACTCTTGCAAGCTGGGCATCGTCTGGTAGTAGGTGAACTTTTCACCCCGATCTTTTGCCTCAGTACTGGGAGAAAGCACTTCCACCACTAATTTGGGATATTGGATAAACTTGCGGGCATTCAGGTCTCGCGAGTCGCAACTGACAATGATATCTGGATAGTAGTAAGGACTGGTGAGACTCACCTCCAGCTTCACATCCGATACATTAATCCGACATCCCCGCGATTTTAGATGGGGGCGCAACGCCGTGTAAAGGTTGAGGGCAATGTCATTATGAGGAATGGTGCCACCCGTCATGGCAAAGAGTTCACCATTGACATATTCATGGCGAATCTCTTGCTGAGATTCCCATTCCAGGTATTCCGCAACCGTCATTTTGAGCGGTTGTTGGGGAGACGTGACCATCCTCAAAAGCTCCTTTCGCTCTCCTCAATTGTTACAGACAATCGCATCTTTCTGCAAAAAGTGAGGAGTGGCTATATCTTTATCGATCGTCTGCTGATGGAGGATTTTGCAGTAATGCTTGTTGAGGAACAAAGATCAGGAACTCGATCACCTGGCTTAAAATAGTACAAAGTGGGCGATTGCACCTATAAAAATATTTAGCTCTCAAAAATAATATCTCACTTACTTTTCAATCTCAAGTTTGATTCTGTCAATTTCTATCTTCCCGTTCATGCTGGTTTAATGAGATGGAGTGCGATCGCCAAACTAACCATTTTTTGATTCTTCTAAATCAATACCATCACGACTTTGCGACACAACCAAACGACTAAGGATACGGCCATCTTCTAAACGGAAGAGATTAAATTCTCCACCAATCTGCTGCATTAGAGATTGGCAATTAGCTAGCTGTAGCCCAGGAGGACTATCAAGAGTTGAGGGCGCATCTTGGACGCGTCCGGCATGTAGTTCTTCCAAAAGTTTTGGCTCAACCGTTCCATGGTCTGTAATAGAGATTTCAAACCAACGTTCATCCAATGAACGGCACCAAATATCCAAACGACTGCCAGGAGGACATCGCTGCCCAGCAAGGGTAAAGAGCTCATTCAAAACAAACTCAATTGTTATAATATCACCCACAATTTTAGTAGCAAATTCATTGTGGACTTGTGACCAGAGCTGACGCTGTTTAATCAGAGGTTCTGCCCGCTCTAATACGCGCTTAAGTAAGCTGGGCAAGGAAACACTATGCACTTCTATCTGTGTTCCGATGGCTTCTAAATCTGTAATAGAAAATTCTAGCTTCAAGTTCCCAAATTTCAATTGGGTTCCGTTCGACAATACAGCTTCCTTTTGATAAAGTTTCACCCATCCATAAGAGCCAGGAATTAACATTAAAGTGCCATAACGAGAGAAGTCACGCAAAAAGTACATTGGCTGATCAACATTATCAGGAGCATAGCGATACATGATCTCTGCATGCCGACGAGATACTCCTGGTTCACCAGACAGCACTACATCGTTATCTGGGTCAGTCCCAATTCGCATTACTTCTCCTTGTATGATCCACTCTTGGGAGATGGAGAGCGATCGCAGAACTGCAACAAAGACTCGTTTGGACGAATGCTCAAGTATCTCATTAACTGAGGTATTACTCTGTTGAGCATAACCAATTCTTGTCAGTGCTTCTGTTGCCTTCTGACGCACGTCAAAGTTTATATCTTCGATCGCTTTGAGTAATGCAGGAATAGCTACCTCAGAACCAATCTGACCTAATGCTTCTGCTGCGCTTACTCGTACTTTACTGTTTTGATCACTCAGTGCACTAACTAAACCAGGTACTGCTAAGTCAGAACCAATTTTACCTAATGCCTCTGCTGCATTTGAGCGCACAATACGATTTTCGTCATAAAGTACATTAATTAATGCAGAAATAGCTGATTCAGAAGCAATACTACCCAATGCTTGTACTGCACTTAAACGTACGTTACTATTTATATCATGCAGTGTATTGAGTAAAGCAGCAATTGCTAAGTCAGAACCGATTTTACCTAAAGCCTCTACCGTTCTTTGTCTAATATCACTACGTTCGTGACGGAGTGCAATCAGTAAGCTAGAGGTAGTTTCTTCATCTTGCCGTAGTAAATCTACTTGATTTTCAATTTCTTGCCGCATTGCCACAAACCATTCTCGTGTAGCACCTTGTCCTCGACTGACCTCTGTTTCAACTGTGGCTAACCACTGCTGCGCTTTTGCCGGAGCAAGAAAATTGAGCGCTGTTACCTGTTGGGCGCGCTCCAGTTCCACCCGGTCTGCCCAGGGAGAATGATGATCAACATATTGCCAAAGCAAGGTAGCAATATCACGAATTCGTTGAGCATCATAGGTTTGAGTTAAGCCTGCTAGCAATGCATCTCGGATTCCCGGTTCAATTTCATACAGACCTTCATCAATCTCACGGCAAAGAGGGGAAAGGAGAAACTCAAACTCAACGGTATAAGGCAAAACTTCTGGTGGATCAAGAAAGAAGTTAATTCGTAATAGATGCAACAATTCGGCATTGAGAGCGACGGGCAATGCAGCATGATATGCCAGATGTAGGGCAGTTTTACCATAGTCCCCACACTGTTTCTGAAAGTCATTCAGACGACGCTGTGCCCGATCGATCGCCATTGCAGAAGTCATAATGGTTTCTCAATTATATGCTGATGTCCCCGGAGTACATTAACGGCTCGTTGCATACCCTCGCGATCGAGCGCAAACATAGGCACATGGCGAGCAATATGGGCAGCAGTGCTGTTGAGCCAATAGGGTTTGGGCAGGGGGTTGAGCCAAACATAGTGTGAAGTATAACTCCGGAGGGCTTTCATGAATGCGATCGTATCGAGCAATCGCGAAACCCGATAACGGTTGCGAGCGGCTCCAGCATCGCTGATTAAAACAACAGCCGATCCTGCGGCATAAGACTGAAGGACATAGGTTAGCGACTCAGGAGAAAGTAAATTAGGATCAGTGTAGAGATAACCTTCTGATAGAGGCTGAATTTGCGGCAAGATTGGGTCAAGGGATGGAAACAACTGCCCGGTCAAGGATTCTAGCACTTGATCATCGGCTCCTTCGACGGGAACATTGTGGAAGTAGTACAGGGCAGTTTCTTCCAGCCTGCCTGCTTGTTGGATGGCAGTGCAGACCTCACCACAAAATTGGTGAAACGGATCCATTGAACCTTGGCGATCGATTAGCAGTAACAAGCGAGCACCATTGTGCCGTCTAGGTTGAAGGACTACAGTTGTTGCAACACCTAACCGACTACGACGGGCAATCGTGCCCTCAATATCAAGTTCTATGGGTGCTCCGGTGCGAACAGGTCGTCGCAATCGTCGCCACGTCTGGGCAACTTCTCGATAAGTCAGGGGAAATTGTGGCACAAAGATAAACGGGCGCTCAGATACCGTTACATCAGCGAGGGAAATCGGAGGAAGCCCACCCCGAGATTGAGTTTTAGGACTGTTCTCCTGTAAACCCTTAGCTTCAGGATCTGGCTGTTCGGATTGTAATAAGAATTCATCTCCTGCTGCCGTTGCATCAGGGTCTTCCAGAGAATATTGCCAATCATCTGGATCAGGCGCAAGTTGTTCAAACAGTGCAGATAAAATGTCTTGCTCTCGGCGTGACTTTGCCCAGAGAGAATTACATAAATCTTGCAAGGCTTCACGGGAAGTCCAACCAAATCCAGCGCGTAGGGCATCTCGCAAGACTTCATACTCTGCCGGTCCAATAACAAAACCTCGACGACGCAAGCGTTGAAACAACTGCCATAGAAAAGGGGGTAGCACCGGAACGTCAGTCATACGTTGTCCTTTCTTTTTGCACCAAAGCTTCCATTGCCCGTTGTCGATCGCCTTCTTGTTTCAACAATGCCCCAATACTAGGCAGGCTATCCAGTTCCTCAATCGGTCTCTGCACAGCTTCCAAATAACCAACCCAATCTAGTAGTTCACTCAACCCTGGTTTTTTACTCAGATCCAGTTGGCGCAATTGCAAAATGACTGCGATCGCTTTCTGACTCAGTGCGGCATTGCTAACCTGTTGGGTTGCCAAGACTTGTTGTAATCGTTCTTCGGTAGCAGGAAACTCAATGTAGTGGAAAATACAGCGCCGCAGAAATGCGGCGGGTAAGGCTTTCTCTTCGTTATGGGTGACAAAGACAATCGGCCGTAGAGCGGGATGATTGCCCACTGCATAGTGCATTTCTGGAGCTTCTGTAACGCGAAATTCTAGACGGTCAAGTTCCCATAACAGATCATTGGGAAAATCAAGATCCGCTTTATCGATTTCATCAATTAGCACCACAGACCGTCGCCCATATTGTGCTCGTGCGATCGCCCGTCCCAATGAACCCAGCCGAATATATTGCTTAACATCTTTGCTTTGCTCTGCCCCAATCTGAGCATCATAGAGCCGATTGACAGCATCGTAGGTATAGAGCAAGTCTTGGGCACGACTGGTAGATTTGATATAGCTTGTCTCCAAGGGTAAGCCCAGCGCATAGGCAACGGCATAGGCCAAACGAGTTTTGCCACAACCCGGTTCCCCTTGAAGCAACAGTGGACGACCTAATGCGATCGCCAAATCAACAGCTTCTTTGAGTTTGGCATCGGGCAAGTACAGTTCTTTGGAAACTGCCTTTTTGAGCGGATGAGTAACCGGAACCGGATCGATGTCAGAATCTTCGATGTCCTGCATATCTGGCAGTCCGGCATAATCAACTTGAGAGAACCAGGTGGAGATATCGATCGCACGCTTAGACATGAATCTGTTTCCTCAATCGAGTTGTTCTAAGAAGGCATCCGCAGATAGGGAAGGATTGCTTTGTAAGATGGACAGAGTGTACTCCAAATGCTCATAGACTAGCCCCACATCTAAGCATCCTGTTTGCATGTCACCCAAACAGCGATCCACCATTTTCTCTCGCCACTCATCCATTACTTCTTCCCAATTCAGCGATCGCGTAATATCTCGAATCCATTGAAAAGCATGACTTTCTTTAAACTGAGGCGGATGAAGTAAAAGGGCGTCAGGTGGAAAAATGCAGTCTGCACTACCCACCATAACAATAATCAATCGATACTTGAAATCGTCTTGAAAAGCAATCTGGATTTGCTGCCAGAAATCTTTGGGAATACTAGAATTTGCATCATGCAGACCGACACGAATCGGACAGATGACATCGCTGGTCTGCAATAGCTTTTTATATTGCTTGATGGCGTCAACAGCTTTACTTACGGAAATCACTTGCGGATTTAGGGAAAGGGGTTGGCGAATTTGAATATTACTGCGACCTAATTCATGTTTAAGGCGATCGCAGAAGTTTTTCAGGAATGCTCTTTCACCACAGGGCACTGCCAGTCCAATCAACCCTCGTTTATCCAGCAGTTCTCCCAGACATTTATCCACTAGCTGAGTTAAATCGAACCGCGACACTTCGGGGAATTGCTGGAAGGTAGCTCGTGAGGAAAGTTGAGGTGGGATGGTTGCTGAATTGACTTGTTGCAGCGTATTTTGGAACGCTTCTGCGTCATTGCCTTTGAGGACAATCACCTGGTTATTGCTGCCTGTGAGAATGATCGACTCAGCCGCACTACCACCGATCGCCACTGCTTGTTGTCCGGTTGCCAGCATCACTTGTCCCGATCGAATCGCAGCCACCAGAGCTTGAATATCTGTTGGTGCTAAGGTTCCACTTTTGGCGCGATCGACGATGGTTTGTAAATCTTCTGGCATAGCTGTGTTTAGCTCTGAATCTCTTTATTCCTTATTCTTGATGCTCGCTACCCTTTCTGGATACACCGGAATAAAGGGTAATCCTGCCTTGTTGAATCGAACAGCGAATGATCGGGCTAAGAAAAAAATATCAGAGCGGTAAATATCAATTTGAGGGGATTGAAGCAGTTTTGCTAAACAGGATGGACGATCTATTGTTCCCAATGCTACTACTGCGTCCCTTCTTCCAGAATGTTTTTCATCATTCAGTATGGTGATTAAAGCATCGAC
This sequence comes from Calyptranema fuscum S582, assembly GCF_055793305.1. Taxonomy (NCBI): domain Bacteria; kingdom Bacillati; phylum Cyanobacteriota; class Cyanophyceae; order Oculatellales; family Oculatellaceae; genus Calyptranema; species Calyptranema fuscum. The sequence continues at coordinate 5,231 of NZ_JBSLYH010000035.1, read as the reverse complement.
GGCTTTATCATTACCAAGCATTCCTAATGCCGCTGCCGCGCTCATTCTCACATTGTGTTCCTCATGATTGAGTGCGGTGATTAAAGTGTCAATGCCTTTATCATTACCTATCCTTCCTAATGCAGCTGCTGCACTCACTCTCACCTCCATGTCCTCATGAGTGAGCGCAGTGATTAAAGTGTCAATGCCTTTATCATTACCTATCTTTCCTAATGCAGCTGCTGCACTCATTCTTACATTGATGTCCTCATGATTGAGCGCGATGATTAAAGCGTCAATGCCTTTATCATTACTAATTCTTCCCAATGCTGCTGCTGCGCTCACTCTCACCTCCATGTCCTCATGAGTGAGCGCGGTGATTAAAGCGTCAATGCCTTTATCATTACCAATTCTTCCTAATGCTGCTGCTGCGCTCACTCTCACATCACGATCTTCATGATTGAGTGCGGCGATTAAGGCATCGATAGCTTTATCATTACCCATCGTTCCTAATGTATCTGCTGCGTTCGTTCTCAAATAGCAATCCTTATCATTAAGCGTAGTGATTAAGACATCAATAGCTTTATCATTACCTATCGTTCCCAAGACCTCCGCTACGCTGCTTCTCACATCGCAGTTCTCATGATTAAGCGTGGTAATTAAGGCATCGATGGCTTTATCATTCCCAACCATTCCCAATGACTCTGCTGCGCTGCTTCTTACAGAAAGAGCTTCATCATCAAGAGTGGTGATTAAGGCATCGATAGCTCTATCATCACCAATCCTTCCCAATGACTCTGCTGCACTCCTTCTCACATAGCTGTCCTCATCATTAAGCGCGGCGATTAAAGCATCAATAGCTTTATCATTACCCATCCTTCCCAATGCTGCTGCTGCTTCCATCCTCGTATAGCTGTCCTCGTGATTAAGAATGGTGATTAAGGCATTGATAGCTTTATCATTATCAATCCTTCCCAATGCCGCTGCTGCAAACCTTCTCACAGAAAAAACCTCATCATCCTGATAACTGAGAGCGTTGATTAAGGCATCAGTGGCTTTTTCAGTACCAATCTGTCCTAAAACCTCTGCTGCATATACTCTCACGCCCCTATTCTTATCGTTGAGGCTCGTTTCTAGCTTCTCACCAAGAGAAGCATGGATTTGACCGATCGCTATCACAACCGATTGAATAAACTCAGCATTTGGATAAGCCAACCAAAACTGGTAGATCCGGTCAATGATTTCTTTAACCAATGGCAGTGAGCTTTCTTCGCACTCGCCCAAACAACGACCCGCTAACAACAGTTGTGTCTGAAAAATGTCATCTTTTTCAGTTGTGATGGCTTGCAGCAATGGCAACGGCTTTTTCATTCGCCCTGCCATGAGGGTAATGGTTTCATGCCAGTCGTATTCCCAGAAATGCTCCTTTGCTAATTCAATTCCATTTTTTGCTCGTTCCAGGTAACAGGCGGTCAAATACTCCTGAAAGGTGCGATGCAAGAACAGATATTGATTATCCTCCGAGTTGAGCTTTTGTAAAATACCGTCCGCTTCTGAAAGTTCAGCAATGAGTGATTCAGTGCCTGCATCTTTCAGATCTCTGGGTGCTTGCTTATTTAAATACGTCTCCATCCAGTCATAGAGATCATCAAAATCAAAGACCTCCTGATCCTGGCAAGAGAAGTGATAGGCAAGTGCTTCCAGTAAGCGAATCTTCGCTCTCGTTTTACCGGGAAATTGGGATGGTCGGGTCTGGTTCCATGTTTCTAACATGTACTCTACAGCCTTCTCATACACCTGCACCCGATGAGCAGGTAAGGTTAGCCCCTTCTCTTGATACAAACTGCAAATTAGAGATAGAAGTAGCGGATTTTGTACTAAGCCCCGCACTTGGGGTTTAGCTCGTAGTTCTCGTAACAATGCAGTTGCAGACACTAATTGGTTATTCAGGTGTTCTGCTGCATTGATAAACCAGGTTTTCACATATGCTTCAATCTGTGCTTCCTGAAAGGGCACAATCTCAACTTCTTGTCCCTCTCCTAAAAAGTTGCCATCGTAGCCCACAATCCGGGAAGTACAGATAACTCGGCTGGGATAATTCCTCAAAAAGCGATCGAGCTTTTCTTTTAACTCAATTCGGTTTCGTTCTAGTTTGGGCACCTCATCCAAGGCATCCAATAGCAATAAGCATTTTCCGGTTTTTAATTTCTTAACGAGAAAAGTGAGAAGCGGTGGAGCCGTATGAGGATAATCTCGTTGAATGAGTAATGGAATCGCTTCAACTAGTTCTTCAGATCGTTTTGCCAACTCCGAAAGACGCAGGAACAAGGGCAGGATTGTTTCCTCACTCGTTGTTTGACTTTCCCACAGCTTTTTCAGCTCCTCTTGTGCAGTACTTCCAGCCTCCATTCGCAATAAGGTGGACTTTCCCATTCCCGGATCAGCCAAGACCATGATCCGCTGGTGCTTTTGCTTGGCTTCCTTCCAATCCACCTGCTGACGTTTCAGTTCTTCTTCGCCACCCTTGAGGGCATAAGCTCGTTTCAGTTCTTCCTCTGTCTCCCAATAGCCCCGCAGCGTCTCCACCTCTCGCTTATGTGGTTCCAATGTCACCTGAATTGGGATATATTGATCCTTCAAGATAACGGGCTGCTTTGTATGGAAAAGTCGCGTTTCCATAAACCTATTCTGAACATCCTGCAAAAACGCAATTGTCGCAGCGCGTAACTCCTCTGAGGAAAGCTGAGGCTCTAACTCAACCTGCGGCATCTGTTGGAGTAAGCTACGGAGCATCTCGATGAGTTCTTGTGGATCAGTGCCCTGATTTATGACCACCCGATTATGGCTACCGACAATGTTCTGACTGCCAGTAATAATCAAGGCTTCATTTGCGTCTCCTGCGATCGCCACAGCACCATTATCAGATGCGATCGTCAGGTTCTTCATCAATGCTTGAACTTCAGTATCTGAAGTATCTGGTAACTTTTTCCGCAGGATCGCTTTGAGCTTTTCTAACCCGTCTGACTTATCTGCCATACCTCATCTGCCACACCTTGCTTGCCGTTAGCTGTTTGCCCAACTACTCTTCCAATTTCTGCTGAATCACCTTGATCAATTCGGTGAAACCAGATTCACTGTGAATCTGAGCCGTAAGGGTATTCATGTCCTTAAGAATATTGGTGAGCCGAGGAAGATATTGGCGAATTTCATTGTATAGATCAATATCCTCTCGAAAGCCTTCTAGATTGGCAGAAGACACACTTCTAATCTGCTGATCGAGTTCTTGAATCTGCTGCTCCCAATATTGCACATACTGGATGCGCTCAATCGGTTTATAAATCTTGGCATCCTCTAGAACAACTGGAAAAATCCGCTCGTAGAATTCCTCATTCTTTGCAATTTGCACTAGCTCAAACATGCAGTTTTCAGATTTGAGGTACTTCTCACTAATTACAACGACAACGCACTTACCGCGCCCAATGCGCTCCATAAAGGCTTTAATACGTCCCTTAAAACCCAAATGGTTCTTGTCGCGGATAAGTGAAATATGATTCGCTTGAAGTGCTTTCTCAATTTGGTTGGCAATCTCCTCACTTTTGCCACCCCAGGCATAGGAGATAAATACCTCCTTCTCGTCCGTAGCATCAGATGGTGATTCCCGATTCGATTTTGATGCCGATTCTTGTTTGCATGAAGTCTGTTGATCCTTGGGCGATCGCCTCTCCTCCCAAGTTCTCTGCTCAGAGGAGGCATAAGTATCTCCAATCTGTACACCGCTCATAGATTGAGCATTGAGGTTATATTTTCCACGTTGTACAACATTGTTACTGCCAACGATATTGCCATCTCCTCCTATAATGATGGCACCATTAGCATTTCCACCGATAGCAACAGCGCGATCGCCTGATGCAATAACCTCAGTACGGTTAATGATTTGACGATTCAATTCACCTGGCTCAGATTCAATTTCAGGCTCCTCTACAAAGGGTAGCCCCTTGGGTTCAGTAGCTCCACCCGCGTAGTACGCCAGTTCAAAATTATCCGCTTGGTCAAAGTTCAAAATCGGATGCTGACGATCGCGGGTTCGATGCGGTACAACTTCACGAGCGTAAAGGGCTAAATCTGCCACCCGTACATAGCCATCTTTTTTAGAGGCTCCTTTACCTGCCAGTGCTTCGATCAACGCCAGTGTAAAAGCACTGTAGGGTCTGCCTGCCAAAGATTTTTCATCGGCTTGAGACGAGGCAATCACTACTCGTCCTTTGCCATTTGCAAATAGTGCTTGAGCATCTGGGGGCAGGGGTGCTTTTTCTGCGTGGTATTGCAGTGTTGTTGCATCTCCTAAACCACCTGCATGACAACAGTCCAGTAATAACAACAACTTTTTGGCTGGAATTGCCTGCAATTTGGTCGTTAACTCAATGCCACTGATCGCGGTTTTATGAAGTTTCGTCTGGTCATAACCAAAGGGCATCAAAAAGTAGGCTTCCCCCATGGCACTGGTAACCTGATACCCATGCCCAGAAAAATAGATGATGACAGTAGAATCAGTAGTCGTTGTTTGGGCAAGTTGATCTAGTGCTGCTAGAATATCCTCTCGTTTTGCCTGTTCCTTCGTTAATAAATAGGTCTGTTCGACTGGATAGGCACAGCGCTCTGGATCAGTGAGGATTTGAGCAAGACCGATGGCATCATCTACTGTATTGGGTAAGTCTCCACCTACGCCAATGACGCAGGCATAACCATGGGTAAAGAGTTCACTCATGTGCAAAAGGGGGCTAGTATTGAGGCATTTACAAATCTATCTTACGTATGAAATTCACTCGCAGTGGAATTCTTAATATCCTGTTTCTTACATTAACAATTTGGATGGAATCCATAGTTACTGTCCAGGCAGAAATTAGCATCATTCCTAAGTCAATTACGATTTATACCACGCGAGGAGACATCATTACTCGCACAATCGCCCTTCGCTCTCCTGAAACGACCAGCAATCTCAAAGCGATTGCCCTGGATGCTTTTAGTGCAGATAACAGCACGGTTTTGCCTTCTACCGCCATTCAAATCAAAGCATCTCCTACCCAAATCAGTTCAAATGAATTGCTCAGTATTCCAATCACATTTAATCTCCAGGCTATACCCAATGGCGAATTTACTGGAGAAGTTTTATTGGTTTACACGGAGGGTGAAACGTCAATTCCGGTGATTGTCAGAGTCAAAGATCCCTGGCTTTATCCCCTGCTGACGTTATT
>NZ_JBSLYH010000034.1:0-89728 GCF_055793305.1 Calyptranema fuscum S582 | reverse complement strand
TCCCCCATCTCCCGTTCGGCAACGCTCACGGCAACGCCCATCTCCCCTGACTCCGGAACCTGGCACCCGTAACATATCGCCAAACGAGCAGAGGATTACGTTCGGCAGACCGGCAAGGGCGATCGCTGTGTCAATGATCTCGGCGGAAGTGACGCAGACGGGACACCCAGGTCCATGAATCAGAGTGATTTCGGTTGGCAGAAGGGTATCGATGCCAAATTTGACGATGGCGTGGGTCTGTCCGCCACAAATTTCCATAATTGACCAGGGGCGCGTGGTAATTGCCGCAATCTCTGCGGCAACTTTTTGCACCCGTTGGGCATCCCGATATTCGTCAACAAATCTCATGGACATGTAGCGCTTCGCGCTTAGATAGACTACGGTTGTTGTGTGAGAGCCGTGCTGAGCGCGGCTCTCACACAACAACTTGTACTTTACACAATTGAGAATTGCTATAGTTTACTAGGACTTATGCAGTTGGATAGATTTTGCACAGACTAAGCCGCGCAAAATCTATCTAAAATTCAGGACGAAACCCTGTTTACAACAGTGATTCATGCATCAAGTGGGTGGGCAGGTGGAAGGTTTGAATCGCCTTCATATACTGTACCCGTTCAAATTCGCTGGGGTTAGGACAATTGAGCTGGCTCATGCAACCTTGCAACTGATGAACGGAACCATAATCATTCTCGTTCATCCAGTTGTATAGTTCGCGTTCAATATCGCGTAAATGTTCGATGCCGTGTCGTAAGAGTGAACTGACAATCATCGTTACTTTTGCACCTGCCATTAACATACGAATCACATCCATTCCGTGTTGTATCCCCCCCGTTGCGGCAAAATCTGCGTTGACTCGTCCGTATAAAATAGCAATCCAACGCATGGGCAACCGCATATCTTGAGGCGTACTGAGTAACACATTCGGGCGTACTTCCAGCGCTTCAATATCAATATCGGGTTGATAAAAACGATTAAACAAAACCAACCCATTCGCACCTTCGAGGGTCAAGCGTTTCGCCATGTTTGCCAGGTTGGTGAAGTAGGGGCTGAGCTTGACGGCAAAAGGAATATTCACCGCCGCTCTGACAGAACGAACGACATCCAAATATTGCTGTTCGATTTCGCCACTGGTGAGATCGAGATCAGTCGGAATGGAGTACAGATTTAATTCCAGGGCATCGGCTCCAGCCTGCTCAATCTGGCGAGCATACCCGATCCAGCCGCCCGGAGTTGCGCCGTTGATGCTGGCAATAATGGGGATTTTGACCAATTCTTTGGCGCGGTTAATATGCTTCAAATAGCGTTCTGGTCCGATATGAAAGATTTGCGGTTCCGGAAAGTAGGTGAGCGATTCGGCATAGCTTTCCACCCCCTGATTTAAGCGATGATGCAATTCTAAAGCATCCATTTCAATCTGTTCTTCAAATAGTGAATGCAACACAATAGCAGAGGCACCGGCATCTTCCATCCGCATCAGATTGCCCAAATCTTCTGTCAGGGGAGCCGCTGCCCCTACGACCAGAGGCGATCGCAATTCCAGTCCCATGTAGGTCGTCGTTAAATCCATGATGATTTCTCCTTAGAGAATTCCCAATTACAAATCGCCCAAACGGGGCGGGGTTTGCCAATGATCTGAGCTTGCACCTGGAGGATATTGGCAAAACCCGTCCTGATAGCCATGCCTAAAAATCTCACGACAAAGGCTGAAAGCAAGGAGGCGGGGGACTCTGTCCCCCTTATCTCCTGGGTAAGATGGTTAAGACATTGGCATGACACTGTATCCTTCAGGTTTGTGCTGGATGAGATGATGAGGGGTGGCGTGCTGCCAGATATTGATACATCTGCCAGCGGGTATTAACGTCCATTTGTGCTTGTTGCATCAGTTGTTTGGCATCTTCTGGTTTACTCAGCGTCAGCATCTTGAAGCGATTTTCGTTATACATCGTCTGTTCGACACTGAGTTTGGGCGATCGCGAATCCAATACCAACGGATTTTCACCCTGGTCAGCACGACGCGGATCATAACGATAGAGCAACCAGCGACCGGATTCTACTGCTGCTTTTTGGTGCTGCATACCGCTTTGCATATCAATTCCATGAGCAATGCAGTGAGAATACGCAATGATCAACGAGGGTCCCTCATAGGATTCAGCTTCCAGGAAGGCTTTGAGCGTTTGCTCATCCCGCGCCCCCATTGCCACACTCGCCACATAGACATTGCCATAGGTCATTGCCATCAAGCCCAAGTCTTTCTTGGGAGCAGGCTTACCCCCTGCTGCAAATTTAGCAACTGCTCCTCGTGGCGTGGCTTTTGACATTTGTCCGCCCGTGTTGGAATAGACTTCGGTATCGAGCACCAAAATGTTGACATTGCGACCGCTGGCAAGAACGTGATCTAACCCGCCATAGCCAATGTCATACGCCCAACCGTCACCCCCAATCAGCCAAATACTCTTTTTCACCAGGTAGTCAGCCAGCGATCGCAAGCTGAGCAGTTTGTTCCTCAGCAAGGGCTGGACGATTGTTTCTGACGCATTGGCAGACGCATCTGTGCCAACGGTAACACGGGGGCGATCGCTAGCATCCAGGGCCCGCAACCAATCATCTAAACATTCTTTGAGAGCGGCAACCCGTTGTCGCTGTTCGACGATATCCGCTTCATCGATTTGTTGGGCATTGAGAATCGCCGTAGCCAGATCAATCGGTAATGCTGAACTACCATTCATCCCCAGCGATAATTCTTGTAACAACTCTTTGGCATACTGATTGTGTTTGTCAACCGAAACGCGGAACCCCAAACCGAATTCTGCATTATCTTCAAACAACGAATTTGACCAGGAAGGACCCCGTCCTGCCGCATTGTGCGTCCACGGTGTAGTCGGTAGGTTGCCACCATAAATGGAGGAACAGCCTGTGGCATTTGCTACCATCATGCGATCGCCAAATAATTGCGTGACCAGCTTTAAGTAAGGGGTTTCACCGCAGCCACCGCACGCCCCAGAAAATTCAAACAGCGGCTCTTGCATTTGCTGTTGAGCAATTTTATGCAAATTCAAGTAACGGCGATCGGGATTGGGCAACTCTAAAAAGAAGTTCCAATTCTCCCGCTCCTGGTCGCGTAGGGGCAATTGCGGTGCCATATTGATCGCTTTCTTACGCGGTTCTGCCCGATTCTTCGCCGGACACACATTGACGCAGACCCCACAGCCTGTGCAGTCTTCTGCGGCTACTTGAATGGTAAATTTTAGATTCGTCCAATCGTGATCTTTGGCAGCTGCCGATTTAAACGTTGCAGGGGCATGCGCTAATTGCTCTGCTTCATATACTTTCGATCGAATCGTGGCATGGGGACACACCATGACGCATTTACCGCATTGCACACATACATCTGGATCCCACACCGGAATATCGGCAGCAATATTGCGTTTTTCCCATTGAGACGTCCCACTGGGGTAGGTGCCATCAATCGGCAAGGCACTCACCGGCAACTCATCCCCTTGCCGCGCCATCATCTTGCCCAATACCTCACGAATAAACGCAGGAGCCGTATCGGGGATGGGTGAAGCAAGCGCAGCAGAGGCAGAGGCATCCGGTTGGGGATACGCGTTGTAATCGACTTGATGCAGATTTTCCAGGGTTTGATCGACCGCTTTTAGATTCATCTGCACCACCGCTTCACCCTTTTTGCTATAGGACTTGCGGATCGAGGTCTTGATTTGTGCGATCGCTTCATCACGGGGTAGCACGCCAGCAACGGCAAAGAAGCAGACTTGCATCACCGTATTGATATGTCCACCCATACCGGCTTCACGAGCCACATGGGACGCATCAATCACATAGACATTGAGGTGCTTGGCAATAATGGCTTGTTGCAAGCTAGGGGATAAATGCTGCCAGCTATCAGTAGGGCTAAAGGGGCTGTTGATTAATAGGACACTACCTGGCTGCGCTGCACTGAGTAAATCAAACTTTTCAACAAATTCCCATTGGTGACAGGCGACAAAATTAGCACTGTTGATCAAATAGGTAGCCCGGATCGGTTGCGGACCAAAGCGCAGATGGGATACCGTGACCGAACCCGATTTTTTCGAGTCATAGACGAAGTAGCCCTGAGCATAATTGTCTGTTTCTTCGCCAATGATCTTGATTGAGTTTTTGTTCGCCCCGACGGTTCCATCAGAACCCAGACCATAGAAGATGGCACGAACCACACTATCTGGCTCAGTAGAAAAGGTTGGATCAACCTCTAGCGACGTAAAGGTGACATCATCGGTAATACCCACAGTGAAATGATTCAGCGGATTCACCTGAGACAGGTTATCAAACACTGCTTTCACCATTGCCGGGGTAAATTCTTTCGACGATAAACCATAGCGTCCCCCAACAATATTCGGCAACGATCGATGAGGCGTTACTTCTAAAGCTGTCTCTTCCCCAGCCGCAACGACGTGTAAATCAGAACGACTACGAGCTTCATGGAATGCATTGACGATATCTAAATACAGCGGTTCGCCTGCACTCCCCGATTCTTTGCACCGATCTAAAACAGCGATCGCCTTTACACTTTGCGGAATAGACTGAAGTAATTGCAACGTATCAAACGGACGATAAAGCCGCAGCTTCAGCACACCCACTTTTTCGCCCTGAGCATTAAGGGCATCTACTGTTTCATGGGCTGCTTCACAACCCGACCCCATCAACACTACAACCCGCTCAGCGTGGGGATCGCCATAATATTCATACAAACGATATTGCCGTCCGGTGAGGCGAGCAAATTCATCCATCGCCTGTTGCACAATATCCGAACAAAGGGTGTAATACCGATTCACTGTTTCCCGTGCCTGGAAGTAAACATCGGGGTTTTGTGCAGTTCCCCGAATCACGGGACGGTCAGGAGTTAATGCCCGTGCCCGATGCGCCAGAATCAGATCATTGGGAATATAGGTGCGTAACTCTTCATCGTCAAGTAGTTCAATTTTTTGAATTTCATGGGACGTACGGAACCCATCAAAAAAGTGTAAGAACGGAATCCGCGATTCCAATGTGGCACGTGTGGCGATCGCAGCAAAATCCTGCGCCTCCTGCACCGATGCCGAACACAACAACGCGCAGCCCGTCGCCCGAACTGCCATCACATCGCTATGATCTCCAAAAATCGATAGACCCTGTGCCGCAAGCGATCGCGCTGCCACATGTAATACCGCAGCAGTCAGTTCTCCCGCAATTTTGTAGAGGTTGGGGATCATTAACAGCAACCCCTGCGATGCCGTAAAAGTCGTGGTCAGCGATCCAGATTGCAAAGCCCCATGTACAGCTCCCGCCGCGCCAGCTTCGCTTTGCAACTCAACAATCGAAGGAACCGTACCCCATAAATTGGATTGCTGAGCCGATGCCCACGCATCCGCCCATTCACCCATCGGTGAAGCAGGTGTAATTGGATAGATAGCAATAACTTCATTCAAACGATAAGCAATACGGGCAACGGCTTCATTGCCATCGACGGTTGCAAAGATTGGCGATCGCATAGTTGAATCCTCTTTGCGTCTCTCAGGTGCATTGCAGCTTCAGAAGTGAACTCATTGAGAACATGTTGTCTCATTCAAAAGCTGCACTATCTAGAATCTAGATCGCAATTGTGAGGATCTTGCGAGGGTACGATCGGTAAATCGAAAGAAAGTCTTAAGGAATAAAATACACGGGTAGAGGTGGCAAATCACGTGTGCAGATGCACCGAGATGGTTCGTCAGCCAGCTTCAACCGGGCATGCTATCACGTCCAGTTTGTGAGTGTATCATGTATAGTAACAAACAATATCGTTACACCCTTGAGTGAAGATGGGACTGCAAATCTCAATCTCTGACTCCATTGTGCAAGCTCTTCGATTACCTGAGCAGCGAATTGAACCGGAACTGCGTAAGGAGTTAGCTGTTGCTCTTTACACGCAAGATATTCTCTCCTTTGGTAAAGCACGAGAACTAGCTGAGATGGATATCTATGAATTTGGAAAACTCCTTGCGCTTCGTGGAGTGGTAAGGCATTACGGTTTTGCAGAATTAGATGACGATTTAACCTATGCCCGTCGTGAGTAATACGTCACCCATCCTAAATTTGGCGATCGTCAATCAGCTTAAATGTCTAAATCAGCAGTTTGGTGAGGTTCTGATTCCAAGTGCCGTATTGGACGAATTGAAAATCCATGAAGAGCGACCTGGTTCTCAAGCCATTCGTGAGGCAATGACATTGGGTTGGATTCGAAGCCAGAAGGTAAGTAATGAAACCTTTGCTCAACTTCTGAAGCAGACATTGGATCGAGGAGAGGCTGAAGCGATCGCCCTTGCCATTGAGCTTGAAGCAGATTGGACGCTTTTAGATGAACGTGAAGGTAGAAAGGTGGCGAAATCTTTAGGGTTGAATGTAACGGGAATTCTAGGAATTTTACTTCGGGCTAAGCAACGAGGTGAAATCGAAGCTTTACAACCTGTAATTGACAATCTCGTAGATAAAGCTGGATTCCGGATTGCACCAGAATTATTAGCTCAAATCTTGACCCAGTAGAACAAATTTAATACAAAAGGATACGAAGAATATGGTTCTCAGATTCAAATGAGCGATCGCACATCTCAGCCTCGACAAAGGGCGATCGCCCTCATAGGTTCTCAATGAATTCTTCCACTGTAACTTGTGCTTGCTTAAGAATGCTGCTCAGTGTTCCAATCTTCAACTCTCGATGCATCGGAACAACGCAGCCAATGCTGCCGCCGTCTACAGCTGCTTTCTTCATCACGACGTGGCTACCCGTTTGCCGCACTTGTTCGAAGCCTAAACGCTCTAGTGCCCGAATCGCATCTCTGCTTGAGATTCGTGGCAACTTAGGCATAGCTGACCTCAATACTTGTGACTAATCTCTGAGACGTTTCAGGTACAGGAAATTCTTCTAAGTAAAGCCGTGTCGCCTCCTTTAGACCAGCGATCGCCTGCTCAATTGTTTCACCCTGATCAACGGTGCCGACTTCTGGGCATTCAGCAATATACATATCATCTTCTTTGTGAAGGATAACTGTAAGAATGCGCGTTTTCATGGCTGATTCAAATAAGGTTTTCCTATGCTCAAGATAGCACGCTCATCTTTATGAACGTATAGCTTCTATCGCTTCTATCATAATGCGATCGCACATCTCAGCTTCGACAAAGGGCGATCGCAGGGGTCGAATTAACTTGTAATGAGAGGTTGATGATTGCAGATCCGTATGAACATTTAGAGAGAGCTTGAGTCATTCGATCTCTCTATAAAGATTGACTCACTCTACCTCTTGATGCCGATGAGAATCACCGTCCTCCCACGCAAAAATAGTAGCGTGAACTACAAAATTCAATCCACGAATGCACGTGTTGATGCTTGCAGCGTGGTAGGAGGAAACAATGGCTTTAGGACATCACAAGCGGGCAGTTGGAACATTCACAAGCTACCAGGCAGCTGAAACGGCTCTGCGTGAGCTCCAAGATAGTGGCTTTTCGATGAATCAAGTTTCAATCGTGGGTCGGGATATTGACCGTGATAGCACTCTAGCAGGTGCAAACGCTGGCGATCGCGTTTCCGATGCAGGTCGTCGTGCAGCCCATGATACCGAAGCAGATGAAGGTGCCAAAGTGGGTGCAGCGACCGGGGGTACACTGGGTGGCTTGACGGGTCTACTGGTCGGCTTGGGCGTGTTGGCGATCCCTGGTGTGGGTCCCATTATGCTAGGTGGTGCAGCGGCAACCGCATTAGCAACCGCGATTTCGGGTAGCGTAATTGGTGCTGCTGCCGGAACGTTGCTGGGTGGCTTAGTTGGCTTAGGCATCCCTGAAGACCGGGCTAAGGTCTACAGCGATCGCGTATCGGCTGGAGACTACATGGTAATGGTAGATGGTTCAGATGACGAAATTCACCGTGCTGAAGCGATCCTCAATCGTCGGGGCATTCAAGAATGGGGTATTTATGATGCTCCAACTCAGGCAAGGGCTGATTCTACCACGTCTCCTCTCAACCCAGCTCGTCACGATTCTTTGATTTAGCGTGCTAAGGACTCATTCTCACTCTCATCACAGAGTTCGCTTAAATCATGTTTTTGGAGGTTTTTAAGATGAATCGAATTATGCCTTGGTTGCTAGGTGGGGTTCTAATGGCTGCTGTATCAGCATGCAGCACTGCCAGGACTACTGCTGATGCACCTAATTCAACAGACCAGAATGGTCAAGTGCCGACGGAGCAAGATGCTCAAAGCGCACAAAATGATGCTCAAAGCGACGTACGTCAAAGACAGCTAGACTCAGATATCCGTGCGAATGAGCAACGCAATAACGCCACGGGTGGCGATGAGATACGGACTGATGGAGCTCTACAAAGTGAAGTCCGCAGCAAGTTGGAAGCTAACATCCCGGACGGGAATCTTACCGTAGATGCCAAGGATGGCGTTGTGACAGTCGCTGGAACAGTGCCAACCCAAGAGCAACTGGATAAGATTGAATCATTAGCGATGGAGATTAAGGGTGTCCAAACAGTTGATGTGCAAGCCACTGTTGCGCCTGCACAATAGGAAGCCAGGCAACCCATTACATCACGCTGGATTAGTTGTTAATGGGGCATAACACGTAGCGTACGAGACATCCATTAGTGCGATCGCTCGTTAATAGGTAGGGTCTGTTTGTGTAACAACGGCAGACCCTATTTGTTTGCGATCGCATTACGTACGGCTATGGATGGACACGCGCTGGATCAGAGTCAAAATAATTTAAGGTTTGCTCTGCTTCTTGGGGGTCAACAATACTCAAGGCAAAGCCAACATGCACGATCACATAATCATTTACCTGGGCGTCAGGGAGATAGGCAAGGCTAACTTCTTTTTGCACACCAGCAAAGCTAACTTTACCAGTCCGCCATAAACTATCGTTTTCATAGCCTGGGACATGGCTGATACTGACGATTTTTCCGGGAACAGCAAGACACATCAGGGTTAATCTCCAAGGTTAGGGATAGAGTTGGCGCAGAGCGCCGAGAATTTGTCCGATCGCAATACCACCATCGTTGGTGGGTAGATGATGATGAAAGACGGGAATAAACCCAGCTGCACGAAGGCTGTTCAGACTGCGTTCCAGTAAATAGCGATTTTGAAAACAGCCCCCCGTCAACGCAATATGCTGAATCATAGGATATTGCAGGCGGATGGATTGAGCGATCGCCACCATTGCCGCAACTAAAGTGTTATGAAACTTGGTGGCTATCAGAGTAGTGGATTCACCAGCTTGCAAGTCGTCTAACACCGCCATGACCATAGGCTGATAGTCCAGAATCATGGGCGGAGAAACAACCTCAGATTTCTGATTCGATGACGTTGCATCACACAGGATATAAGGATAACAGTCATCACTGGGATTGGGGGGTATGGCAAACTCCAGTTGCATGGCGGCTTGCCCTTCAAAGCTAGCCCGATGGCAGAGATTCAGCAGAGCGGCGATCGCATCAAACAAACGTCCCACACTAGACGTCAAAGGGGCATTCAACCCCTGATTGAGCATGGTTTTTAGCATACTTCTCTCTGTCCTGGAAAAGGCTTGAAGCAGGGCTACATCATTACGTTCAAACAACGCTTCACCCCAACATGCATACAATACCCCTAGAGCGGTACGACGAGGCTCTTTGACCGCTTGTTCGCCACCCGGCAACGGGAAGGGACGGAGATGGGCAACTCGTTCAAATCCGGCGGGGGTTGAAGGTCGCTCTGGAATTAACAGAAATTCTCCGCCCCAAATTGTGCCATCTAATCCATAGCCCGTACCATCCCAGGCGATGCCCAAAACGGGGGGTTGAAGCTGGTTATCTGCCATGCAAGACAAAACATGGGCATAGTGGTGTTGAATGGGTAATATCGCCGCTGGATCTGTCTCACAGTGAATCGAAAAAGTTCGGGCAAATTGGCTAGAAACATAATCTGGATGAGCATCACAGGCGATCGCTTCAGGTTGTGTTTCATACAGCGTGAGCAATTGATCCACAGCATTCTGGAATCGTTCTAATGTTTGGGGATTGTCTAGATCGCCTAGATGCTGGCTCGCAATCATTTGCTGTTGCACCGATAGAGCAATGGTGTTTTTCAGATGGGCACCGACAGCCAAGATGCTGGCAGAGGGCGATCGCGGCTCATGGGAAATAAAAACAGGTAGCGGGGCATACCCTCTGGCACGACGTAAGACAACGGGTTGATCTTGAATGACCCGGACAATCGAATCATCGACCGGACGGGCAATCGGACGGTTGTGAACCAGAAAGATATCAGCAATTCCGCCCAAGTCTTGCAGGGCTTGCCGTTCATCGATACACATCGGTTCGCTAGAACGGTTGCCGCTGGTCGCTACAATCGGAAAACCCAAGTCTGCCAGCAACAAATGGTGTAATGGGGTGTAGGGCAGCATGGCTGCCAAATAAGGATTATTGGGTGCAACAGCAGGAGCGATCGCTTCTCCACCTAAATTATCGGAACGACGAGCCACTAAAACAATCGGGGCTTCGGCTGCACTCAGCACGGATGATTCTGATTCAGACACCTGGCAATAGTGTTGAATCTGCGCTAAAGATGCAAACATGACCGCAAGCGGTTTGTCAGGTCGGTGTTTGCGCTGACGTAAGGTTTGCACGGCTGATGGATTGCGGGCATCTACCACCAGATGAAAGCCTCCCAACCCCTTGATAGCCACTACGTGTCCCTGACGAATGGCATCCGCTGTTTGGCTCAATGCTTGATCATGGGTTGATAACACTTCACCCTGCTGATTCCACAGTTCTACATGAGGACCGCAATAAGGACAGGCATTCGGTTGAGCATGGAAGCGTCGATCTAAGGGATTGGTATATTCGGCTTGACACACAGGGCACATAGGAAAGTGCCGCATGGTGGTGTTGGGGCGATCGTAAGGCAGCGATCGCAAAATGCTGAAGCGGGGTCCGCAATGGGTACAGTTGGTAAAGGGATAGCGATAGCGGCGATCGCCTGGATCCAACAATTCTTTCAGACAGGCGGGACAGGTTGCCAGATCCGGCAGAATCACTGCCGATTTAGAGTGGGTTAAATCCGGGGTTGAAGTATGAATTTCAAACTGCTCAAAGCCTTGTGGGGATTGCGATCGCACGTCGAGATGGTGAATCGTGCAATGGGGTGGTTTATCATGCTGCAATTGCTGTATGAAAGTATCAAGTTGGAGGGGATCGCCTTCAATGGCGATCGCCACCCCCTGACTGGTATTAGTCACCCATCCTTTGAGTCCCAATTCCATCGCCAGCCCATAGACAAACGGACGAAACCCTACTCCCTGAACCGTTCCCTGAACCGTCAGATACAAGCATTGAATCAGTGAGTTGGCGATCGTCATGGGAGGAAGGCGTTAAAAAATGTTAGGACAATCGAGTTATAACAGCAACTACTGCACTCTATGGGTCAGCTTCCAGCCTTTAGGCATCTGCCAATGGTGGAAGGCACGCTTGCGAAGCTCTTCGGCAATTAACAAGATGGGGGGACACAACAGCAAAACTAACCATTGCCAGGGGGGCAACGGTGCAGTAAAGAAAATCATTCTCAACGGGGGAATAGTAATAATCGCCCACATCAGGAGCCATTCTGCGGCAATGCCGATCCAGATCATACGATTGCTCAAGAATCCCAGGCGCAAGATCGAGTTTCGTTCAGTGCGACAAGCAAAAACATTCCCGGTCTGACCTGCGACGATCGCCGCTAGAGTCAGGGTTGTTGCCTGGACATAAATTGCCATTGTGGCAGCATCAGCAGTGTGCGCCAAAATCTCAGGACTGACAGCTTGCAATTCCGCGAGTCCATACCCATAACTTTTCCACACCAGGAAAAACGCCGCCATACTCAAGGCACCTTCAATCACGCCCAAAAAACCGTAGGCGCGGAGCAGCAGAAACCCATCCAGGAGTGGTTTATTTTTAGCACGGGGAGGTTGTAGCATGGTGCCCGCTTCCGCCCGTTCTGCCCCCAATCCCAGAGCCGGCAACATATCTGTGCCTAAATCGACCGCTAGAATTTGCATAATCACCAGAGCTGGCGGAATTTTTAGAGCAACCATGGCTAAAAAGGGAACCACCTCTGGCACATTCGAAACCAGAATGTAGGTGATAAATTTGCGAATGTTTTGGTAAACGGCTCGCCCCTGCTCGACCGCCGCCACAATCGTCGCGAAGTTATCATCGAGCAATACAATATCCGCAGATTCGCGGGCTACATCAGTACCGTTCAACCCCATGGCAATCCCAATATTGGCGGCGCGCAGGGCTGGGGCATCATTAACGCCATCGCCTGTGACGGCGACCACGTGACCCACATCTTTGTATGCCTGCACCAACCGCAGCTTATGTTCGGGTGACATGCGGGCAAACACTAGCCCCGAACGATATTTTACAATCTGCCGCAACTGAGCATCCGATAGGTGTCCCATGCCTTCGCCAGTCACAACACGGGCTTTGTCTTGAACTAGCCCGATGCGACGGGCGATCGCCTCTGCGGTTAAACCATAGTCACCTGTCACCATCGTCACCGCAATACCAGCTTGATGACACTGGGCGATCGCCTCTGGCACTTCTGGGCGCGGCGGGTCAAACATTGCCGCCAATCCAATGAAGGTGAGGTGATGCTCTAGTTCTTGCGATCGCTGATCGATCATATCTGCTTCGCCCTTCCGCGCCGCCAAACCCAGCACCCGATAGCCCTGTTCTGCCAGAGCATCATTGGCAGCAGTGACTTCGGCATAGTCAGCATCGGTGAGGTCTTGAATCTGACCATTCCGCAACATAAATTGGCAATGACGCAATACTTCTAAAGGCGCGCCTTTGGTGAAACTGAGATAGCGATGTTCATTTGCCCACAGCTTCGACAGATGCCAATCCAATACCACCGTCATCATCCGGCGACGGGAATCAAACGGCACTTCTCGAACCCGAGGCGCTTGTTTTTGTAAGGTTTCAGGCTGTAATCCGGCTTTGATTGCGGCTACCAGTAAAGCGGCTTCGGTCGGGTCACCAATCTCTTGCCAACGACTCGGGCCCGTCAGATGCACCAGACGTGCATTGGAACAGAGCGCCGCCCCAGCCAGCAACAGTTCGACCTGCCAGGGCGCGTCTAATGTCTTCGGGATCTGCACCTCCCCGGCGTTGGGATCATAGCCTGCCCCGGTGACCTCGATCGCTGTAGATAGAAGATTAGTGGGATGAAGTTGACCGGGCACCCAGAGATTGCGAACCGTCATTTCATTTTTGGTCAGCGTTCCCGTTTTATCCGTACAGATCACCGTCGTCGCACTCAGGGTTTCCACTGCCGAAAGCCGACGCACCAGGGCATTCCGACGTGCCATCCGCTGCACTCCCAATGCCAGAGAAAGCGTCACGGTGGGCAACAAGCCTTCAGGCACCAACGCGACGATAATGCCAATGGCAAACACAAAGCTTTCTTTAACCTCCATGCCCACTAGCAACAAGGTCAGCAGAAAGACAAGAATCCCCATACCCACCGCGATCGCCGTAATCACCCGGACGATATGGCTGATCTGCACCTCCAGCGTACTGGGTTCGCGTTTGACCATCGTTGTCAGGTGCGCCACATGCCCAAATTCTGTTTGTGCCCCCGTTGCATAGACCACCGCCACACCCCGCCCAGCAGACACACTGGCTCCAGCCAGTACCAGATTTGCCAATTCTGACGGGTGTACTCGTTCTTGCATCGGCTGTTCACCGGCATGGGGCAGGGGTTGTCCGGCACGCACCGCCGCCACTTTACGCGGTCGAACCGGATGCGGGTTTCGAGCAACGGGCAACGATTCCCCGGTCATCACTGACAGATCGATGTATAGACTTTCTGCCGAAATCAGACGGGCATCCGCAGAAATGCGATCGCCTTCCTCCAGTTGCACCACATCTCCGCGCACCAATTCTCGCGCTGGAATCAGGGTTAGTTCACCATCTCGATAGACTTTGATTTGCATTGGCAACACTTTCTTTAAAGCTGCCAGTGCTTGCTCTGCTTGATATTCTTGCCAAAAACTAAAGCCTGCATTAATCCAAATCACTGCCCAAATCGCCCAACCCAACTGCGGCGTATTTGAGATAAATGCCAGAATCCCAGCCACCCACAATAACAACGCCATAAAATGGGTGAGCTGATCAACAAACCGTAGCCAGAGGGGGCGTTGGGGCGGTTCGGGCAACTCATTGGCACCATAGCGTTGCAATCGCAACTCTGCTTCCGACTGCGTCAAGCCTTGACTGGAGGTGTCTAAGTTAGCGTAAACATCCTCTGGCGTAAGCATCCAAATTGGCTGATGATTCTGCATACGGCATGACCGATCCTGTCTAGGTAGATGGCTTTTGCCCTCACCCCCTTAGTCCCCTGGTTGAAGGATTGAAGCTATGAGTGGAATTCTGATACAGCTTAAAAGTTCTGCTTCGATCCCCCTGACGTCTGACATTGAAGTCTGATATGGCTCTACGCAATTTAGTTAAGACATTAGGGGGGTGGGGGCGGTGCCCCCACGCAGGGGTTTCACCCCTGCACCCCGTCCTAACCCTAATGCGTACCGCTATATTAAGAACTTGCATGCCAATGAAATACTTGCGGTGCGTTACGGCTAGCGCCTCACACACCCTACGAAGGGGGATAGGATTGACTAAGAGCAAGGATTAAGGCATGAAGATTATTTTGCTAAAGGAGACGTAAACGCCGCATCAAAGGCATTGATCAAATAGCGATACCAAAGCTCAAGGTTATCGCCACCCCGCGCAGAGATCTCGAAAATCTGGGCTTGAGGCGCAACCCGTTGGATGTTGGCGATCGCCAGGTCGCGATTAAACCCCACCGCATCGGCAATATCGATTTTAGTCAGGATAACCACATGGGCAGTTTTAAACATCGTCGGATATTTCAGCGGCTTGTCTTCTCCTTCGGTGACGGATAGCAGCACGACCCGCAGAGTTTCCCCTAAATCATACGCTGCCGGACAGACGAGATTGCCGACATTCTCGATCACCAGTAGATCAAGGTCATCCAGATCCAGTTGGTTCATTGCCCGAGCAATCATATCCGCTTCCAGATGACAGGCATGACCCGTAGTGATTTGGATTGCAGGTGCGCCAGCCTGACGGAGCCGTTGAGCATCATTGTCCGTTTCCAGATCACCCACGATCACACCCAGCTTCAGCGATCGCGCCTCTACGTCAGACGTGCGATCGCTCAGATCATGGCTCATGCGCTCTAACAACGCCGTTTTGCCCGATCCGGGTGACGACAGCAGATTCAATACCAGCAATCGTTTTGCCTGAAGATAGCCCCGGTTACGCTCCGCAATGCGATCGTTTTTCGACAGGAGTGCCGTATGAATGTCAATTGTTTTGGAATTCACGACAGTATGACCATTGACTGAGGCTGAGTGGTCGTCAGTGGCGGGTGTCAGGTCGTGACGGTGCGCCGAAGCATCCTGAGAGTGTGCGTCATGCTCATGGGGGTGGGCTCCATGAGCATGGGGATGGACATGATGATGCGAATGGGGGTGAGGGTGAGCCTGGAGAGATGACCCCTCCCCGTGGATGCCCACCTCCGAAACATTGCTACAGCCGCAATCCTGGCACATATCAAGAAACCTCCATTGAGGCGAGTTCGAGTTCTTTGCCCTGACGCAAATCGGTACATAGCCGATGGCAGATCGGACACTCGTCTATCCAATCGATGGGCTGAAAATCTTGCTGACAATCGGGACAATGGCAAATGGCAGGGAGCCGATCGATCACAAGGTGTGCCCGGTCGGCGATCGTTCCCTGGACGACGACATCAAACGCAAAGGAGAGCGCCTCTGGCTCCACTCCCGATAACTGACCAATTCGTAACGTCATCTGATGAATTTGGGTTGCACCCTGACGCTGAGCATACGCCAGAGCGATCTCCAGAGTGTTTTGCATGATGCCAACTTCGTGCATAAGACTATGACTGCTTAATGTGTGAATTCGCTCGTTGCGCTATACGTCGTACATGCGAGCTTCTAGCGCATCGGGAAACTCATCACAGTAGTCAGTCAACGCTGTATGTTCTGCTTTATTGGCGCGTTGATGGGCAGCTTCGGCTTCTAACTCTTCGACAATATCCCAGGCAACAGCCGCTTTGGTAGAAGTCGCACCATAGGTTTTAGAAGTAGCACGGGCTTCCGCGATCGCCGCTTGAATCCGATCATCGAGAGACGTAACATCAGAAAAAGAATTAGACGAGAAAGACTCGATCGTTTTCATAACAAACCTTCCTTAATCAACATGAGGGTCAATGTGAACATGAAGCGGTGATAGACCTCTCCCATTCATAGTATTCACCGGGAGATGCAGGAGAATTCAGCCATTGCTTAAGTTTGGTTAAGGCAAGCGTGACCGCTGTCTGGGTGACTGGTGAGAAGACTTCCCCGAACTCAAAATCAACGGCTGGGATCAAAATTTGGTAAGCATTGGGGCTGCGTTGATAGAGCGCTTCTGTTAAACGCAGTAGGGAACCGGGACTGGCATAGTGCCCGGTGAAACTTTCGGCAGCATGGGCGGGCAAGGATTCGATCGCGAGTTCAGCAACTGTGGTTGCCGCATCGACAAAAATGACGATCTCAGACTGGGCGATCGCCTCTGCTAAATCGGGCGTGAGTTGGTGTACAGCCAGCGATCGCACCTGAGCCAAATTCCAGCTTTCTACCACGGCTGCAATATGGTATCCGGCTCCGTCATCGCTACGCAGGGTATTGCCATAGCCAATGATCAGATAGGGGGTGGCGATCGCGTTAACAGTATTCAATCAACACCTCTTTTTGTTTACTTCTGAGAAATTGTACGAGTCCTTCAATCAAACTTCTGCGGATCGAAATATTTTTGGGGAGGAGAGGATTTTGGTAGAACTCATTAATACTTTGACCCACTAGAAATAGGATGGAATCAGCTTGCAACATCTCTCTGGCTAGGAGATAAGCACCGTTATGGTCAAACGGTAATCGACTTAAATCGCAATCACAATTTTTGACATACTCGGTTGCTTTTGAAATGGTGAGAATTCCTTCGGTTACTAAGTCGATATAACTTAGAGAACCAATGGGAGGAAGATCTTTCCGAATGGTGGAAAGATCCATCTCTATTGTCTCACCCAAATGATTAGCTACAATATTGCCCGTCGTCCCGCCACAGATGACTTTGCGCCCTTTAAAGTTCAAAATCCTCTCAATATAAACTTCATCTTTGTCTCGCTCTAATGGCGGTCCTGTAAAGATAATTAACGGATTCCGTTTTCTAACATAAAGTCCTACAAACGTAGCATCATCACCAACTTCCCCTTGATAAAGGGAATAGGTCTTTTTAATCACGTCTCGAACCAGGGTTCTGGCAGTGTGCGATCGCTGAAGTAAGGTTGCTTCAATATAGTCGGCAATATTATCCCATCCCCAGCCAAAATTCAGGGTGACACCCATACCTGCGTATAACACACCGTCGCTAACTGCCCCTAAAAAATCACCTCGATCCAGAGTCCCTTCAGCAATTTTGATTTGGCGATCGAGAATATGTTCAGTCCGAGTTTTGAGGTCAACGCGCTTGCCTTTGCGAAAATAAAATGGCGGTGGGTTATCAAAATCAATGACCGTAAATTGATTGGTCTCACAGTTCACTTGAATAATAGTGAATGTGGAATAGGCAATTTTTCGAACCTGACAAATAGGTAAAGTTGCAATAATCGTTTTTAAAACTTCTTCTAACGGAATATCTGCATCTAACATCGTTAGCAAGATTTCGGTTGTCAAGGTTGCCAGGATATTGGCTTTAACTCCACTGCCTAAACCATCCGATAAAACGATCGTCACCTTCTTATCAGTTTTGTGATATTTAACCTGATCCCCACACAATTCTTCGCCCTTTTTATTCAGGCTAGAGTCGTAAATATCAATAAAATTATCAACGGTGACGGGGCAGTACATTGTGTGTCAAAAAAGATTGAATGATTAGAAACTACTATGTTCTAAAAGCTGGATAATTTTGAGCAAATTGACTTTGGTTTCAGCCGTTGTTTCTCCGAGTAACCCGGCAATTTCTTGAACCACTTTCATCTGGTTATCTACGACTTGATTAACATTTTGAATCGTTTCTCGTTTCAACCGTTCTAACTCTCGCTTTTGCTCTAGTTCATGGCTGATATCCACCATAATGCAAGCAATCAACCCTTCATCTTCAATCGGAAAAATTACCTGATTGACATAGAGATTATAGGAATGATATTCCTTCAATTTGCTGCGCATGACGCTATTTTGTTTCCATGCCGTCTGAAATTCAGAAACATCTTCAAGCAAGGTTCCCGCCGGTTGACCGATAAGATCGTCTGATTTTGCCTGAAACATCCGACAAAATGCCGGATTAACCAGCTTGATATACAGGTCGGGATCAACCACGATCAAGCCGTTTGGGTCATAATCCCACAGCAATTTCCAGAGGTGGGTTTGTTCTTGACTCATGGCAGTTAGGGATTAGGAATCAAAGGTTATGGAATGTTTCAGAACAGGTTCATGGTTGGCAGTCGATGTCGGGGCTTAGCATTCGGCAATTTATTCTAGGTCTAACCATTCAATCATTGACCGAATTCATAGTTAGCATTCCATGTAGGGGCTTAGCATTCGGCAATTCATTCTAGGTCTGACCATTCAATCATTGACCGAATTCATAGTTGGCAGTCGATGTAGGGGCTTAGCATTCGGCAATTTATTCTAGGTCTAACCATTCAATCATTGACCGAATTCATAGTTAGCATTCCATGTAGGGGCTTAGCATTCGGCAATTCATTCTAGGTCTGACCATTCAATCATTGACCGAATGCTAAGCCCTCACCTCATCCGGAGATCAGGGATGAGAATGGTGTAAACACGGCGACACGATTCAATCCCTACGCCACGTCATTGAGCATGGTGATCGCTTGAATGGCAGGTAAGATGTCGTGTTCAAAGGTCGCTTCAATGTTTTGAGGGCTGATGTTGGTGAAATGGTGGTCACGGAATTTCATGGTGATCCCGGAACTGCACATTTCCAGGCAAAAGGAACCTTTGAGGGTGACACTGTCTTCAAGTTGATGCGATCGCAATAACGCTTGAACTTTGGGCAACACATCATAAACGCCCAGTTGATGGCAGGCGGAACCCATACAGAGAAACAAATTTTCTTTAGTCATCGGGGGTTCTCCTTGGCAAACGCAAAAGAGAGGCGATCGCCTCTCTCGTCGTTCAATCTCGATATACTTCGTCTAACACTGCCCCATCAGCTGCAATCAGTTGCACATGCAGAGGCATCTGTCCGGCAGCATGGGTGGAGCAAGAGAGACAGGGATCAAAGCAGCGAATTCCGGCTTCTACGCGATTGAGTAAACCTTCTGGAATCTCGTTGCTATGAATGTACTGTTTGGCAATTTGGGTAACGGTTTTGTTCATTGCCAGGTTGTTTTGCCCCGTGGCAATGATCAGGTTGACCTTTTGAATCAGCCCATGTTCGTCTACCTGGTAATGGTGGAACAGAGTACCACGCGGGGCTTCACTGACACCGACCGCATTAAGTTGGTTGACACCTCCATGAGCGCGCACCCGTGGCGAGGTGATATCTGGATCGTCCATCAATTGCTGAATTTTCTCCAGACACGCCAGGATTTCAATCAACCGGGCATAGTGGTAGAGGAAAGAGGATGTGGGGACACCACCAGCGCGATCGCGCAATTCTTGCAATTCTCGATCGGCAGCGGCTGTACCCACATGACTGCATACATTCAAACGGGCCAGGGGTCCCACTCGATAGATGCCATCGGGATAACCCAGCGGTCTGTAATACGGGAATTTGAGATACGACCAGGGTTCAACAGCTTCCCCTAAAAAGTCCTGATAATCATCTTCAGATAGATGATCAGCAACAATCTTGCCCTGGCTATCGGTAAAACGCAAGTGCCCATCGTAATGTTCCCACGCGCCATCATTGCCGACCAACCCCATAAACAGCGACGGAAATTCGCCAAAAATGCCAACCTCATCCTTCAATATGCCATCGAGCATGGTTTTGAACAGCCCGATCGCCAGTTGGGTCGTCTCAAATGATTCCGGTAAACGCTCACGAATCCAGGTACGCCCTTCTTCTGAAAGGGGCGATCGCACACCCCCCGGAACTGTCCAAGCCGCATGAATCTTCCGGGCACCTAATAGCTCAATCACAGTCTGACCAAATTGCCGCAGGCGAATGCCTGCCCGTGCCAGATCAGGATTGGCGTCAATCAACCCAAAAACATTGCGTTTTGCCGGATCACTATCCCAGCCCAGCAAAAAATCGGGACTGCTGAGGTGAAAAAACGATAGCGCATGAGATTGGGTCAGTTGTCCCAGATTCATCAATCGCCGCAATTTATCGGCAGCCGGTGGAATTTTGACAGCCAGAATTTTGTCGCCTGTTTTAGCCGAGGCAAGCAAGTGGCTAACGGGGCAGATACCGCAAATGCGAGCTGTAATCCCTGCCATTTCAGTAAAGGGTCTGCCTTCACAAAATTTCTCAAACCCCCGATATTCCACCACATGAAATCGGGCATCGTTCACTTCACCCGCATCATCGAGAAAAATCGAAATTTTGGCGTGTCCCTCAATCCGGGTGACGGGATCAATCACAATAGTCTTGGACATAGTTCTTCTCTATTAGCGATTAGCGGTTAGCTGTTAGCTGTTAGCTATTAGCTGTCAGCTATTACCCAAATTTGATCATGTCGCGCCCTTCCATCTGGGGCATTTCGCCCCGCAGTAAGGGTTCGATTGTGGCTTTGATGCGATCGGCAGGGGGAGGACATCCCGGCATATAAATATCGACCGGGATCACTTCATGTAACGGCATGACGCGGGCGACCAGTTCTGGAACAATTCCCGGTTCGTATGGTAGTTGTTGTCCGACATCGGCTAATTCTAAATAGGCACGTTTTAAGACGCCATCGGCTTTGCCTTGCAGGTTGCGCATCGCAGGAACATTAGCCGTAACCGCGCAATCGCCAAAGGAAATCACCAATTTGGTATTTTTGCGAACTTTGTGTGCCAGTTCTAAATTTTCTTCGTTGGCGATCGCCCCTTCCACCAGACAGACATCGACATTTTCGGGATAGTCTTTCAGATCAGATGCCACGGGACTGTAGACCACATCAACATGCTTTGCCAGATCAATCAGCCATTCGTCCAGGTCAAGAAATGACATATGACAGCCAGAGCACCCTGCCAACCAAACGGTGGCAAACCTTATCTTGTCCATTCTTTCTTCTCCCGTGCGGTGACTAAAAACTCTAGCTTGTCGCGATCGCGCTGCTTCTCGCCGGTGGTTGTGCCCTGATGGAAAATCGCACCCGTCGGGCAGGCATCCACACATTTGCCACAGGAGGTACAGGCATCGACATCACCCCAGGGTTGGTTTAAGCCCGATACGATGTAGCACGCCGCTCCCCGTTGGGCAATATCCCAGACATGGGCACCTTCAATCTCATCGCAAACCCTGACACAGCGTGTACAGAGAATACAACGGTTGTGATCGATGCCAAACAAAGCATGAGAGACATCCACCTTGCGCTCTGGGAAGCGATACGGGAAGCGGGTATGATCCATGCCGACTTGAATCGCGACATCTTGCAATTCACAATTCCCATTGGCAACACAGACCGAGCAAACATGATTGCCTTCCGCAAATAACAATTCCACCGTCATACGGCGATAGGCTTGCAGCTTGGGTGTTTGTGTGTGCACCTCCATCCCTTCTGCTACCTGTGTTACACAAGCGGGGGATAGCTTATTACTGCCCTGGATTTCGACCAAACACAGGCGACAGGCACCCACATCAGACACACCATCCAGGTGACACAAGGTAGGAATCGTCACACCAGCTTCTTTGGCTGCTTGCAGAACCGTTGCCCCTTCCTCGATCGCTATATCAATGCCATCAATTTTGAGCGTTTTAACAGACATAGATTCCTCTTTTTGAAACGCTTCCCTTAACTCTCTCGACAGGCGGGTTCAACCCTCTAAATCTCTACGTTTTCCAAGTCCCCGTCGTAGAGACGCAATGAATGGCGTCTCTACCTAATTCCATGAAGACGCGATTCATTACGTCGCTACCCGGAGCTTTTGCCGTTGCCATTGCCATACTCCAGGGGTTGCAGGAGATCCAGATATTCTTGTTTGAAATACTGGAGGGTACTGAGAACCGGATTGGGAGCCGTTTGCCCTAAGCCACACAGACTGGTTTCTTTGACCATATAGGACAACGCTTCCAACCGTTCCAAATCGCTTGCCGTAGCTTGTTTGTTAATCAACTTGGTCAGCAAGGCATAGAGTTGCACGGTACCTGTGCGGCAGGGCACACATTTGCCACAGGTTTCTCCCCGACAAAATTCCATATAAAAGCGGGCAATTTCAACCATGCTGGTTTCGTGATCCATGACAATCATGCCACCTGAACCCATGATGGTGCCGAGCTTTTGCAATGATTCATATTCCACGGGTGTATCAAACAAGTCTGCTGGAACACAGCCGCCCGATGGTCCTCCGGTTTGCACCGCTTTGACTGTTGCCCCTTCCGAGCCACCCCCGCCCATTTCTTCAACAATTTGGCGAATAGTAGTACCCATCGGCACTTCAATCAAACCCGCGTTATTCACCTTTCCGGTTAACGCAAAGACTTTCGTGCCCTTGCTCTTTTCGGTGCCAATGCTGGCGTACCAGTCTCCACCCCGACGAATGATGGGGGTGATGTTGGCGTAGGTTTCGACATTATTGATTAGCGTCGGGCAACCCCACAAACCTGATTCTGCCGGATAGGGCGGGCGTGGACGCGGATTGCCCCGTCCGCCTTGAATGGACTGAATCAACGCCGTTTCTTCACCGCAGACAAATGCCCCTGCACCGATGCGAATATCAATTTTGAAGTCAAAGGCAGTATCAAAAATCTGACTGCCCAATAAGCCATACTTCTTCGCTTGTTGAATTGCTTTCTGCAAATGTTTGATTGCCAGAGGATATTCAGCCCGCACATAGATAAATCCGTGGTTGGCTCCGATCGCATATCCAGCGATCGCCATTCCTTCTAGCACACGATGGGGATCGCTTTCCAACACGCTGCGATCCATAAAGGCACCCGGATCACCTTCATCCGCGTTACAAACGACGTACTTTTGATCTCCTGGCATTTTAGCCACGGTTGCCCACTTTAATCCCGTGGGATAGCCACCGCCACCGCGTCCGCGCAACCCGCTCTTGCTGACCTCATCGACCACTTCCAGCGGCGTCATTTCCGTCAGGACGTGGTAAAGCTGTTCGTAGCCACCGACTTCAATATATTCCTCAATGTGTTCTGGGTCGATTTTGCCGCTGTTTTCCAACACAATCGGCAGTTGGCGAGTAAAGAAGGGATGATTGCGATCGCCCTGAATTGCTGTGGCTTTACCCCCTTGCAGTGCCGCAATAATCGAAGGGGCATCTTCGGGCGTCACCTGTTCATACAGCGTGCCATTGGGATCAACTTCCACCAAGGGACCCCGCCCACAAAATTTCATACAGCCAACACTGCACACTTCGACCTCGGTTTCTAGCCCAGCACTTTGCACCGCTGCATCTAAGGCATGTTTGACGGCGGTCGAACCAGAGGACTGACACCCGGCTGCCGTACAACATCGGACGCGAGTCGGTTTGTGGCGATCGCGCTGTTGTTCAGCAATCTCATGTAGTTCAATAATATCCATGGGTTATCCTTGCTTGTTTGACTACGATTGCCAAGCTCGAACCTTATCTAGAGCCGATTCTGGCGTTTGTTTGCCACTCACGACCCCATCGACCACCATTGCCGGAGCAATGCCACATGCACCCAAACAACGGGCAGCCGCGAGCGATACCTGCCCATCGGCTGTGGTCTCACCCACCTGGATCCCTAAATCTGCTTCTAAAGCCGTGATCAATTTATCACTGCCCTTGACATAGCAAGCGGTTCCCAGACAAACGACGCAGGTATGGGCACCACTCGGCTTTAAAGAAAATAAATGATAAAACGTGGCGACGCCATAAACCCTGCTCAGCGGCAATTTCAGCCCTCTGGCAATGTAAATCAAAACATCTTCTTCTAAATACCCGAATGATTCCTGCGCCTTGTGGAGCACTTCAATCAAAGCATCGGACTTGTACTGGTGCCGTTTCATGGTCATATCCAGCGATTTGAAGCGGCGATCGCAACTGGCATAACCATCGGCAGAACCAGATTTCTTCGCATTTTTGGGAGGTGCGCCTGCGAGATCGGCAGCAGGTTGAACCGATGAAGGCATAGTATTGTTTTTCCTCAGTAACGCAATGAGCAGCGGCAGGTCAAACCCAAGGAGCTACTCACTTGTTTTTAACCATAGGGGCTAATCTTGAGGATGTTGTGAGGACTCAGACAGACTGCTGCAAAACGTAGCGGTTGCTAACAAAAATGCAACTCACTTAATATTTGTTTGCATCGCTATAGCAATTTCAAAGGGCTTGCGACTTATTTAGGATGGTTAGCGAAATTCTGCTACACGGGTTGGTTGCCGCAGCGGAATCTGAATCATGAATTCGGTTCCTTCTCCAGAGGTTGAGAAGCACTGTAGTTTGCCGCTATGTTTCTCGGTGACAATCTGATAGCTGATCGACATGCCCATGCCTGTGCCCTTTCCAAGGGGTTTGGTTGTGAAGAACGGATCGAAGATTCGTTGTTGAACGGCTTGAGGAATACCGCCGCCATTATCGGCGATCGACACTTCTACCCAGGCGTCATCCACAACAGAGGTGCGGATCTGAATGCAACCGGGATGGTCTTTCAGGTCTTGATACGTATGCTTAGCGGTGTTCTCTTCGATGGCATCGATCGAATTTACCAAGATATTCATAAATACCTGGTTGAGCTGCCCCGCATAGCATTCGACGCAGGGGAGTACCCCATAGTCTTTGATGATGGCAATTTCTGGTCGATCAGATTTGGCTTTAATGCGGTGTTGCAAAATTAGCAGGGTGCTGTCTATGCCATCGTGAATATTGACAGCTTTATATTCAGCTTCATCCATGCGAGAGAAATTTCGCAACGATAAAATAATTTGGCGAATGCGATCGGTTCCGAGTTTCATTGAAGCCAACATTTTCGGCAAATCGTCCTGCAAAAACTGCAAATCGATCTCTTCCGCAGCTATTTGAATTTCAGGCGCAGGGTTAGGGCTGTGCTGCTGATATAACTGCACGAATTTCAATAAATCTTCGGTGTATTCCTGCACATGATTCAGGTTGCCGTG
Source organism: Calyptranema fuscum S582 (assembly GCF_055793305.1). NCBI lineage: Bacteria > Bacillati > Cyanobacteriota > Cyanophyceae > Oculatellales > Oculatellaceae > Calyptranema > Calyptranema fuscum. Next base: position 64,349 of record NZ_JBSLYH010000034.1, on the reverse strand, counting down.
AATGAAGTTGACTGGATTATTAATTTCATGGGCAACACCGGCAACGAGTTGCCCCAAACTCGACATCTTTTCGCTTTGAATGACTTGAGATTGGGTTCGTTGCAATTCGGCTAAGGTTGTTTTGAGTTCAACCGTGCGATCTTCGACGCGATTTTCCAACTCTGCCTTGCTCTGTTCTAACTCCGCAAATACTTCGCTCAGCCGACCTGCCATATGGTTGAACGAATGGGAAAGGGTATTTAGTTCCCGAATGCTGCTGGCTCCTACCGTTTGATCGAGTTTGCCAGATGCCATCGTTTCGCTGGCTTGGTTAAGCCGAAGAATGGGGCGGGAAATCCAACGCGCCGTAAACAAGCCCATAACCGAGGCAACAGCCAAGGCACCAAAGCAGAGTGCGACCGTAGTGCGGGTATTGGCATTAATTTGTGCCATAAAGGTGTTTTCCGGCACACTCACGACCATGAGCCAGTCCAACCCATACTCATCTTGCCAGGGCATGACATCGACAAAGTATTGTTCTCCTTGGATCTCGATCTGAAAGTCTGTATCTTTAGTGATGGTCTGGAATCCCTTGGTCGTTTGAATGTGCTTGGCAATGGATTGGACAATCACATTGGGGCTAGCGATCGCCGGTAATTGCTCAACTTTGTTATCGACCAAAGCAAACGGATCTTCTGTCCCCGAATTGGCAATCAACGTGCCATCGCGAGTCACAATAAACACCTGCCCAGACTGATTAATATCCAAATTGCGGAGGAAATCGCTCAGTTTTAGCAAATGAATATCAATGGCAATCATGCCTAGCAGGCGGTTTTGCGCATCATAGATGGGACGGCTAGCAGAAGCCGCAATGTAAGGGCCTGTGGGATAATTTCCGGTGATAGTTTTTGCCCAAATCGGATGATCCGCTGCAATTGGTTGGGTATACCAGGGTTCCTTAGAATTTACATAATCCCAGCGCGCATCGATTTGAGTTCGGTTGCCCTGGTCATCAGTGCCATAGGTAATGACATTGTTGGGTAGAGTGGCAGTCCAGTCGTCGATGGTGATTGTTTTGCCGTCATAGCGAGCAGCACCAATTCCCTCACCCGTGGTCAGCCCAATCCCGATGTAAGTCAAATCATAAGCCTGCATTTGATCCCAGAAATATTTGCCCACCATTTCGCGATCGCGGACATCCAATATGCCTCTCCGAATCGCATCTGCATTGATCTGGTTCAGAGTTTGAGGGACAGCGAGATAGGATTTCAAGTGTTCGTTGACCACATCACTGGTGCGATCGATCAGCTGGTCTGCCAGAACATTGACAGCTCTCTGTCCATTCTTAAAAGACAAATAACCGACTAAACCAACAGCTCCAAAGATTTGGAGGACAAAGGGAATTACGAGAACGATCTGTAATGGCAACGCTTTAGCTTTAAGGAACTGTCGGAGGTTCATCATGGGAACAGAAGGTTATCGATATCTCACTGTTTCTACAATTCCCCCGATATCTATGCGACTAACGGTCGAGAAAGCTTTGGAATCTCGGCGACGCCGCACTTTCCCAAAAAAAACTGCGGAGGACAAGGGTTGTGTGAGAACCCGCGCTCCACGCGGGTTCTCACACAACCTCCTGATTTAACCGTCTCGACGGTTGCCATAGCAGATCTCTAAGTCTTATGGGAGTTATACCGCAGGATGCAGGCAGTGCGGTAGGATGCCATTGATGTCAACACCGATACAGTCACTATGGAGCAAGAGTCTCTACCGACGGAGGTTATCCTCAGCCACCCGCGCAAAACGATCGGCATCGTCCGGTTAGATTGGAATCCGCAGCCGGGAGCGTATCTGGATGTTGAAGGAGACACCTACGCGGTTTTAGAGCGTCGTCATCACTATCAATTTAAGTTTGGTCAATATCGCCTTCACAAAATTGCTCTCTATGTGCAGCTGACGCAACGACCGGACGAACGCAGTTTATTGGAAGGACGCTGGGTATTGGGAGATGCCAGTTGTCTCTACAACGCCCATTCGGAGTTGATTCGATGTGCGGTGAATCCGCAGGGTCCTTGCCAAGCCTGTCGATTTTATGAACGTCGGGGGTGATGTTCTAGTGTTGCAAACACGAAATTTTGCAACATGGGGGTTTGGGGGCTGCGCCCCCAAGAGGGGGTTTTACCCCCTCCACCCCCTCTAAAGCTTTTAAGTTGATGTACTAGATGTGGTGTTAATTTTTTGGAAAAGCGCGCGGAGCGCGCTTTTCCAAAAAATTAACACCATATTTGAAACACTACCAACCTCGGGCTTAAACTCTGGTAGTCGCATTGCTGTAGGGTATGGTGCGTGACCTGCGGATACACACCGTCAACGGTTCGAATCAACAATTAACCACTCGTGCCATTGTGCAGAATCTCTCCGACATCCAGACGGCTGCCGTTCACGAAATCCCAACCCGATTGCGATCGCTTTCCTGACGGTTGCACGTCTTTGAGCAGCAGCAAGCCATCTCCTGTTTGGACAATCGCGCCGTGAGTTTTGGCAATGCCAACAACCGTGCCAGGGGCAGCATGGGCATTCTGTGACCGTTCGGCTTCTGGTTGCCACTCTGCGGCAAGAGCTTGCCACTCTGATGGCAAAGCTGATAGGTCTGCGCTACTCAAGGGCACCGTTGCCAAAATTTTCAACGGGTTCTGGCGAAATGATGCAATGCAGTTGGGGTAAAAGGCACGAATTTGATTGTGCAGAGCGATCGCGGGTTTTGACCAATCCAACCCGTAGTCTGTTTTTTGGATGAGACGCGCATAGGTGGCTTGACTCTCGTCTTGGGGGATGGGGTGCAGATCACCCCGTTCCAAACCCAACAGCGTATCGACCAGTAAATCAGCCGCGATCGCAGACAGGGTTTTTGCCAAATCCAACGATTGCTCCAACAACCCAATCGGAGTTGTCGCTTTTAGCAACATCGCCCCCGTATCCATGCCTGCATCCATCAGCATGGTCGTGATACCCGTTTCCGTTTCACCCTCATAGAGACACCACTGAATAGGAGCAGCCCCTCGATATTTAGGCAACAGCGACCCATGCGCATTGATACATCCCAGACGCGGCATGTCTAAAATTTCTTGAGAAAGAATTTGCCCATAGGCAACAACGACAAAGGCATCGGCTGCTGTATTTCTTAAAAAATCAAGGGTTTCAGCACTTTTTTTGACACTCCGGGGTTGCCACACGGGAATATCGTGCTGAGTAGCGATCGCTTTGATGGGCGAGGGCACTAGGTCATTGCCCCGACCGCGCCGTTTATCGGGTTGGGTGACAACCGCAGCAACCTCAAACGTAGGATCAGCCAGCAACCGTTCCAAACTAGGAACCGCGAACTGAGGCGTACCAAAAAAGACGAGTTTCATAGACGACTACGACAGCAACAGTTGACTCAGCCAGGAGGCGATCGCGGCACTACCCACCGGAACCGTGAGGTTATCAATTCCCCATTTTGAAAACGCTTCTAATACCGTCGCTACAAGGGCGATCGTCCCCGCTATCAGCCAGATCTGCCAAACATGTCCATAGACTGTCCCCAAAATCAGCATACTGATGATGAAGCTGGCGATCGCCACCGTCAGCGACCCTTCCCAGCTTTTTTGCATATCCCAGAGGTGATAGGGATGTTGCCCATAACGCCGCCCAATTAAGGCTGCCAACCCATCGCCCCAGGTCATAACTAAAATGCCCAACACCGCATAATAGGGTTGGTTGACCGACCAAAACCAGGCAACCAAAACCCCAACACTGACGGCATAAAAAAAAGTGCCCAGGCTTTTACGCCCCACACTATTAATATTTGGCAAGATCGGGAAACGGTAGGAAATTAAGGCGATCGCACTAAAAACTACCGACGCACTCATACCCAGCCAACCGGGAATTTGTAGCCACCACGCCAACACGATCACATTGCCTGCACCAATGTGAACGACCTTGCGCACCAATTCTGTATCTTTTTTTTGCCGACGGCTGACAAGTTCTGCCAGTAAAGCAACCATGCCCAACCAGATGATCACCACAACCATCTGAATCCAGAGCGCTGGCGGAAACTCAAACCAAGGCAGCATCAGTAAACGCAGTAAATGTAAAAAAACAGAAAAACTTCTTCACCCACTGTAGTAGATTTTGTGCCGTCAGATTGCACCACGGCAATTCTGTATACTAAAACGAAAAGAATTTTAGAATATATGCCATCAGATATACCGATTATCGAAATCTTTCAGGGCATTCCTGAACAGCTCAGCGATGTCAGTCTGCGTCGCGATCGCAATACGGGCACCCACATTGTCGTTCTGACATTTAGCGCCATGGAAGCGATCGAACGCTTCAACAGCTACACCAAACGCTTTAACAATGCTATTCGTCTGTCTGATTCAGAAGGCGATATCAGCATCGATCCGTCCTCCGTCCAGTTTGTTTTTGGCGGTCCCGAAGGCGATGACCTTCAGCGTGTAGAATGCAAGTTTGAAATCACCCAAACAGATCACTGGGATCGATTCATGCGGTTTATGCATCGGTATGCCGAAGCCAACGGCATGGAATATGGCGAAAAGGGAGGATGATTCGAGATCGCGGTTATCCAGAACACTTGATTTACAAGAGATCTGTTGGAATCACCACTCGGCACTGACACCTTAATTTATCGGGTTTGTATGAAAGTAGCAGTAACAGGGGCAACAGGGTTTGTCGGAACCCGTCTGGTCGAACGTTTGCAGGCTGAGGGACATACGGTTGTTGTCTTAACCCGCAACATAGAACGTGGAAAACGGGTGTTTCCTGCGATCGCATTTCCAACGGTTGAGGTAGTGGCTTATACTCCCCTGGACGCTGGAGACTGGCAAGGGGCGATCGCAGGCTGCGAAGGTGTAGTTAATCTTGCAGGTGCGCCGATTGCAGATCGGTGGACAGCCGATCGCAAACAAGACATTATCAATAGTCGCCAGATTGGAACACGCTTGATTGTAGAGGCGATCGCCAAAGCCAATCCCAAGCCTTCCGTTTTAGTCAACTCCTCTGCCATCGGGTACTACGGCACCAGCGAAACAGAAACATTTGATGAATCGAGTGCTGGGGGAGATGATTTTTTGGCGCAGGTTTGCAAAACCTGGGAAGCAGAAGCCCAAAATGTCAGAGCATCCGGGACACGCCTGGTAATTTTGCGGACTGGCATTGTTTTAGGCATGGGAGGGGCAATCGAAAAAATGCTTCCTCCGTTCAGGTTGTTTGCCGGAGGTCCGATTGGCACAGGGCGTCAGTGGTTCTCCTGGATTCATCGCGATGATCTGGTCAACCTCATCCTTACTGCCCTGACTCAACCCCAGTTGGACGGCGTCTATAATGCCACAGCCCCCAATCCAGTGCATATGTCAGAGTTCTGTCATGTGCTTGGAGAAGTGCTGCACCGTCCGTCCTGGTTACCCGTTCCCGATATTGCTTTGGAATTGCTATTGGGTGATGCCGCAAAAGTTGTATTAGAAGGACAGCAAGTTTTACCCAAACGCACGCAAGCGGCTGGCTTTCAGTATCAATATGCCACTGTTAAACCGGCACTCGAAAGTTTTCTCAAATAAAACAGGTTCTAGTGGTCTGTCAATTAAAAATTGACGGTTAAAACGGGTGATGTGCCGCGCTTCGCGCGGCACATCACCCGTCAGAAAATAAGTGACAAAGCACCAGTTTGGGGAGTGAATTTGCAGGGGAAACCGACGGTTTCCCCTGCAAATTCATACCTCTACTCCGTAATCCTAAATAGTTAAGATTATGGATTTAATAACCTGTAAGTTTGTGTTGTGAGGCGCGGCAATGCCGCGCCTCACAACACAAACCTCGCGGTTTTAATGAATTCACGATCCTTCGTTTAGTTGGAGTTGGATGAATGAGTGCCAAAACGCTTGTTGACCCAGCTAACAATGCCACTGACGATCGCTCCTAGCATCAAAATGCCAATGGCAGGGTTAAACACGGGTTGCCAGAGTGAGTACCACAGATCTAGACCTAGGGGAATATCCAGCGATCGCCCCAAAACAGCGATCGCCAACCAAAAAAAGCTAAATAAGACAAAAAACAAATTTAGCATCAAAGCAACATTGAGCCATTCTAAAAGCTTATCTTTCATAATTTCGAGCGGGTAAAGCGGTTCAAAACCTACCCAAAAATTACCAGAGTACGGTGATAAAATCGAGCCGCAGGATTATTCAAACTCATTGCCCCCAAATTTTCATGAATACTGAGTTTTCAGGTGATTTCCAAAAACTGATGACGGTAGAAGAGGTACAAAAAGCGCTGAACCGCTCGCGCGCCTCAATCTACCGCTATGCCAACACCGACCCGACACAACTCAACCCGGCGTATGACCCGACACAACTCAATCCTGAGTTACGGCTCAACAAAGATGATCCACTGCAATTTCATCCCAATGAGGTTGCCCGGTTTGCCCGAGATGTGCTGGGTATCAAACAGGTCACGATCGAAGTTCAACAACCGTTAGAAACTACGACACAAGAGCTACTGCGCAGCATTTTGGAAGAACTTAAAAGCATTCGCCAAATTTTAGAATCGAAATCCAATTAATCTCAATAAAAAGTGAATAAGGTGCAGAGTGTTGTCGGAGAGCCGCGCAGAGCGTAGCTCTCCAACAATGCTTTAGTTTTATCCAGGCGCAAAACGCTACCCATTTACCCACAACTAAACTTTTCAGCGCGCTGATTACGATAGATTTCTTCAACACGTTGCATATCAAGTTCACGAGACAGGTCTAACTGATAATTTTTTTGACCAAGTGCGTCTATGAACTGACGTTGCAAATCATGTCGAACCAAAAATGCAACCCCCTGAGGCAAACCCGGTGTTAGATGCAAAAAGAAAACGTCATATAGACGAAGCACATCCAGCATATTACCGAGTTGATCGAACAATTTGCCTAAATTATTACTTAACAAAGCACTTTCATAACTACTCTCAGAACTATCTAACAAAAACCACCAAAATACATCTGGTTTTGTCTCCAAGAAAAACGCTGGATTGTTACGAATACCGTCTGCATTGCACACCTTCGACTTAGCAATTGAAGGGTTGGTATATCCCCATAGATCAATAATTTCGCGATCGTTAAAAAATCCAAATGTGTTGAGTTCTGTGGTAGATAACGACCAATCTTGAGGAATAACCTGTGCCGCAACTTGTCCGGCAATTCCCAAGCCATCGACTCTAGAAACCAACCAGGGAACTGATGGTTGTGAATTTTGGATTGCGCCTAACGTATAAAGATATAAACCAATGGTTACGATACACGCCAGGATAGATTGTTTACTGTGCGCTAAGAATATGCTAAATCCATCGATTGAATGTTGGGTTTCTTTCTCTGCTTGAGAGTTAGCAGATTGAACAAACTCCCCAATAAACACTAATGGAAAGATCGTTGCAAATACCTCAAACCCAATATAATATCTGCCATCTTGAAGAACGAACGTTTGATAAGCAGATGTTGTAATGACATAGAAAACGAAAATTGCAATGAGTGGAATTCCGTAAGTTCGGAGAATTTTGATTTTGGGACTAACTGTTGCTAAAAAGGATGCAATAAATAATAGCAAAAAGAAGAAATGAAAGGGATTAATCACCCACATAAACAATTTTTGGCTAACCGCTGATGCCGAGATCATCGGTATCATCGATAGCTTAAATGCTTTAAAACTAACGGGAGTAGGCACCCAATGATCATAAAATAATTTAATGCCAGCTAAATAGATTAAAGATGTCGAAAACGTAGTCGCTAGATACACCCATTTAATTCGACGTTTTTGAACTAGATCCACAAAAAAAAGTGTGAAACTATAAAGAATGGCATCTGGACGGACTAAGGGTAAAAGTGATGCCAATAATAAGGCGCGATCGCTCTTTCCTTCTAAATAGTAATAAATACAGGCAAGCAATCCCAAAGATACTAAGCTATTACCAAATCCATCTGAAAAGATATAGATCAGAGGCAATGAAAGAGTAAAAACAAGAAGCAAGACAAACTTTAAAGTTTGTAGCTGTTTTCCTAATAGTTTCCAGAGGATAAAAAGATGCATCCAGGCAACCAGAAACCCTAAGCAAAAACTCGCTTGAGTCACAGTCGCTTGTGTAAACGAAAACGGAGTCAGTAATATGTAATAGATAAATTCGACCGTTCCATCGACCATCCGCTCAGGTGAAAATGAAAATCTGCCGTGGTGCAACAGATTATAGGGATGTTCAAGATTAACAAAGACTTCATCCACCCAGAGGCGAGTGAACGTATAGGAACCCAGCAACACAATACTGGCGATCGCCAAGATAATTAAATCAAGATGCCTATATCTCGATTGATTTAAATTGTTCCAATACAAAATTATGGGAATCACGCCTAGAAACGCGATGACAAATCCCCATGATGGATCGGGTAAAAAACTACTGACTAAGGTATAAGGTTCTGGTATTGCAGTTGGGGTATATTCAAAAATCATGATTCACCTTTTACCTGGCGAGAGTCCAGAGCAGCCAACGATTTAAGTCATAGACTAATCCTGCTATTTCGTAGAGAAATTGCGCCACAGGATAGTCATAAAACCAGAGTCGATCTACAATTTTTCGAGTTATTTGAGTTGGATAAGAACCGATTACCTGTATCACTTGAAAACCGCATAATCGAAACAGTAAGGCACTCCGAAAACAATGGGGTTGATTGCAGTAAAGATAGATGTTTTTTAAGGGATAGTGCTGCCGCTGAAGCCAAACCCGCAACAGTCGGGCATTATCAAAGGTATCGAGATAAGGGCGATCGCACACATTTAAAGGAACATAAATTTTCAGGTCAGGTCGTTTTTCAGACAGATAAATTTTGGCATAGGCTTCTTCAGATAATTCACATTCAAATTTATTTCCAGGAGCAATAAAAACCACAGCTCCAACGTTTGCAACCTGGGCAACTTGATCTAGAACGGCTGCAAAATAATCTGACAGAAAGCACTGTTTTGACGTCACATCCCACGCTAATCCTTCGGTCACCACAACATGTGCGATCGCTGAAGCATCTGCCATCGTTCTCAGATTCCTCCACTCTGTTGAATGACCCAGTGCAAACTCCGACGCATTCCTTCTTCTAAATCAATTTGGGGTCGATATCCCAACTCTTGCTGAGCTTTTAGAGTCGAACAGGCGATCGTTTTATTCATTTCTGACAAAACGTGAATTTTTTGCTGATAAAACCCTAATTTCTGGATCAATGCATCCATCAACCAGGCGATTTCACTGGCAAGATTGGGCAATTTCAATCGACGATGCGCACATGGTTGATTAAATTCCTGCTCTAATAAACGCTCAACTGTATCGACAATTTCATTCATTGAATAAGGACGCTCATCTGCAATCCAATAAGTCTGACCATTGGCAATCGGAGCGATCGCCGCTAATAGCAACCCCTGGCATAAATTATCCAGATATGCCATCGATCGCAGATTATTTCCACTTCCCACAATCGGGGCTTTACCGTCTCGAATCATCTGAAAGAATAGGGTTTGGCGTGGAGGTTGATTGGGTCCATAAAACCAGGGTGCCCGAATCAAAACCGTTTCGATCTTGCCCGTCTGTTGATACTGTTTAACCGCCAATTCCATTCGCATTTTAGACCGCCCATAATTCATATACGGGCGATAGGGAGACGTTTCATCAAAGCGATGATCGGGATGAGGATTGCAACCACAGGGAGAGTTAGACGAGACAATGACCGCTCGGTTTAACTGGGCACGAATAGCAGCATCGAGCAAATTTTTCGTGCCTGTAACATTGACCTGTTCAAATTCAGCAATCCGTCGGGGATGAATGATACCGGCTGTATGAAATAACAAGGCAGACTCGGCATTTTGGCAAAAGCGATCGCAATCAGCGGGCGATCGCAGATCGCCGACAACGACTTCGATCCGATCAGACAGAGTGTGCAAGGGTGTGGCGTCTTGCCCCGGCAAAATCAAACCGCGAATCCGCAGGGTTTTGTTGGGTTGACTCAGCCGTTCGCAGTCTGGCAACCCTTTGACCAGGGCTTCGATCAAACTCAGCCCCAACCAACCTACAGCACCTGTGACCAACACTAAATCCGTTCCCAATTTCATGGCACTAAAGCTGTCCTAAAAACTGCAAGACATTGCGACGGGCGATCGCCATAATGGAACCTTGCGGATTCACCCCCGGTGCCGTACACAGCAAACTGGCATCGGCTACATAAAGATTTTGAAAGCCATGCACCCGCCCAAATGAATTTGTCGCACACACAGCCCGGTTCTCTCCCATCGGACACGACGAAAAGAGGTGAATCGTCATCAGATGCGGTAGCGATCGCGGCAACTGATCGGGCAATTGCGCCAGATCTGCCGTCGATGTAAAGCGCAAGCCACGGGTCAGACTGGGATAAAGGGCGATCGCTCCGGCTTCAAAAAGTAATAAACAGAGGTTGTGCAATCCTGCCGACACATCGTTCAAATCCTCTGGCGTCAGTCGATAGCGCACCAGCGGATCACGAAAGCCAGGGATACAGCGTACCGAACCCCGTCCAGACCCCGTAATCATGGCATAGTAAATTGCCATATTTTGCCAGGTTTGCTGGATCTGGTTGCCATAGTCAGGGTGATCAGCCATCGCCAATGCCAGATACGGCAACGAGCTGATCGAACACCCAAAGCTAAACCGGGGAGCAAATTGCTTGACCTGATGCACAGGCACACCCATGGCGGCTGAATTGATCGGGTCGGGAAATTCTGCAATGACTTTAATCGTGGGGTGCAGCCGTAACGAATTTCCAATATTGTGAGTAATACCGCTACGCCGCAACAACGCAGGCGTCTGAATCGCACCTCCCGCCACAAAAACCGTTTCTGCGTCTAGCAAGACTGGACGCGACAGCCCATCCGCCGTTTGTTGACGACACTTAAGAGACCAGCGCTGTCCTTCTTGCCGCAGTGACTCAACCCTGGTACGAGCCAACAGTTGGCACCCACTGGCTAACGCACGCGGCACAAAAGTTTTGCTCATCGATTGCTTTACCCCCTGGGGCATATCTGCATCGGTTGAGTCTTCATAGCGAAACCAGCGCGGCACTTCTGCCGATGCCCAGCCCAATTTCAGCGCTCCTTCGTGTAGTTTGAGTGATGCAGACGGCGGTCGTCCCGGCAGATAACAGACATTAACCGCCTGCTCACAGGCTGCAAAATGCGGGTGCAGATCGGCTTCCTCTAAGCCATCAACGGCAAAGTCACGCCGCCATTGTTCTAAAACGTCACCGGGTGTGCGGTAATACAACCCACTATTGACCTCGCTTCCCCCACCGACACAGCGCCCTTCCACATACTGCACTTTGGGCGCACCCATCGCGACGGTAATGCCGCCATTGCGATATTTCTGCTCCATTTCGAGCAACGAAAAGGGCGGACAAGACTCCAGGGGCAGATCGGCTCCTTCTTCGACTAACACAACATTGCGTCCGGCTTCTGCCAGTAAGCAAGCTGTAATCGAGCCACCGGGACCCGAGCCGACAACAGCAATTTCACACGTGAGGAAGTCAGGGGCAGGCGATCGCTCAGAATAGGGCAACGGTTGATTCATAAACAGGGGCAAGCCAACACATCCATCGGTGAATCGAATCCATCAGAACCATTAGTCATACCAATTTGAATTAAGCGTACGACAGATCTCTGGACGGGCTTGGCAGTGCCAAGCCCCTCCTGAACTTCATGTGCCCAAAAATTCGTTCAAATTGGTATCAGAACCGCGATTCTGAACACCATCGGCATCCGGAGTCAGACTATACCAGGCGAAAATCGTCAGACTGCTGTAAAACCGGATCAGGTCACGGCACACGCTAAACGGTGCATTGTTCCATGCCAAAATTTGCTGCCAGCGATCGCCGTGGGGTAGCTGATGAAAGCAGGTTCCCCGGCGCAACAGAGTCCAGCCGTCCAAACTCACGGTCAAAATGGCGATCGGAATTCTCAGGAAATCAGGCATTCGCTGATACTGCCGCAAGACAAACCGAACCACCTGATTATGCGGAAAGACAACCGATAACTCTGCGGTTTGGCAATGTTCTTGCATGAGGGAATAGCACAGTGCTGAGACCGTATGTTCAAAGCTTAAGTTCATGGTGGGTCGTACACTCCTGTTGCAACTCATGCGGGACTTGGATTTTCGTACCCTTTGGGTACGAAAATCCAAGTCTCCAACTAGGCTCTAGGTAATCCAGCCTTGATGCTGGAGCCAGAGAATCGTGAAGATGGTTAAGACCCAGGTCACTACCGTCATCAGAATCGGTAGATCGGTCAACAAAACCTCTTCAGGTCGTTCTGTACATCTGCCAATCGCCTGGGTTGCGGGGGTATTGGGATCTCGTTCGGTGGGGTCGCTGAGCAATTGATAGCGAAAAATGCCGTATAGCACAAACGGTAGCGTCACCATCATCCAGGGAGTGGCGGCACCGTTGACCTGGGGTCCCGAACTCCAAATGGCATAGCTCATGACGGCACCTGTGGTGGTCATATTTTCCATGCGACTGAGTAATGCCTGGGAATAGCGTTTGAGGACGGCGCGGGTTTTGCCGCCTTGAATTTCTAGCAAGCGCAGTTCGGCTTTTCGTTTTTCAACGGCTAGAAATAGTGCCAACATCGCTACACACAAGAGAAACCAGAGGGATAAAGGTACTCCGGTTGCCGCAAATCCTGCCAGGGCACGCAACACAAATCCACTGGCGATCGCCAAAATATCTAAAATGGGAATGCGCTTGAGCCGGAGATTATATGCCACCTGGAGCAGCGCATAGGCGGTTAACGTTAGCCCCAGATGCGGCGAGTGCCACCAGCCGCAGAACAACGCCCCCCCTAATAACCCCAGTGCCATTGTCCATGCCACCGGAATCTGGACTAAGCCTGCGGCAATCGGACGATGGCATTTAACTGGATGATGGCGATCGGCACGAGCATCGGCAATATCGTTGATCACATAAAAACCACTGGCAGCCGCACAAAATAAAACAAATGCCAGGATGCTATTTTGCAACGATAGCCAATGAATGCTGAAGGCAAACAGAGGTGCGGCAAACACGATGAGATTTTTCGTCCACTGGCGGGGTCTGAGGACAGCAACATGTGGCAATCGCAGGACATGGGCGATCGCCGTATAGGGCAACTGTCTGAAAACAAGGCGGCGGCTGTAATCCATGGGCTAACACAAATCAGCCATCAGGTGACTGAATGCTTGAAGAGGCACAGCTTTAGCTTGCCCCGAAAGTCCGACAGACTTACGCCCCTGGGTCGAAAAAATCAGCCTGCTAGATCATGACCCGTTTCTATTAAAATATGTGAAGAAACTGAGCTGGAAAATCTGAATGCGAGTTGCGATCGTTGGTGCAGGTTTGGCAGGGTTGGCAACAGCTGTTGAGCTAGCAGATGCCGGACACGAAGTCGAAATTTTTGAGGCACGTCCTTTTGTGGGTGGCAAAGTGGGCAGTTGGGTTGACCCCGATGGCAACCACATTGAGATGGGGTTGCATGTCTTTTTCTTTAACTACGCCAATTTGTTTGCGTTGATGGAAAAAGTCGGTGCCATTCAAAATCTGCGTCCTAAAGATCATCTGCACACCTTCATCAATCGCGGCGGCGTCATGGGCGCGTTAGATTTTCGGTTTCCCATTGGTGCGCCGTTTAACGGACTCAAAGCCTTTTTTACCACGTCGCAATTGTCCGTCATGGATAAGCTGCAAAATGCGATCGCCCTTGGCACCAGTCCCTTAGTGCTGGGGTTGATCAACTACGAGGCGGCGATGAAAATTATCCGCGCATTAGATAGCGTTAGCTTTGCCGATTGGTTTCGTCGCCACGGCGGGTCTGAAGGTAGCCTTAAACGAATGTGGAACCCAATCGCCTATGCTCTGGGGTTCATCGACACCGAGCAAATTTCTGCCCGATGCATGTTAACTATCTTCCAGATGTTTGCCGCCAAAACCAAAGCATCTCGGCTGAATATGCTAGAGGGTTCGCCCCACGAATATCTCCACAAACCGATCGTGACCTATCTAGAAGCACGGGGCGTCAAGATTCACACGCGTCGGCAAACTCGCAAGATTTTATTTGCTGGCGAAGGCGAACAGACGCAGGTAACTGGGTTGGTGATTGCCAATGGTGATGCGGAAGACACGATCACAGCGGATGCCTATGTGGCAGCATGTGATGTCCCTGGCATCCAGCGGCTTTTGCCCGAAGAATGGCGGCAGTGGCAAGAATTTGACAATATCTATAAGCTAGAAGCGGTTCCTGTGGTTACGGTGCAGTTGCGGTTTGATGGCTGGGTCACAGAACTGAACGATGCAGACGCCCGAACCCAACTTAAGCAGGCTGCGGGTCTAGATAACTTGCTTTATACTTCAGATGCTGACTTTTCGTGTTTTGCAGATCTGGCACTGGCTAGCCCTGCGGACTATTACCGACCCGGCGAAGGATCGTTGTTACAGCTGGTGTTGACGCCGGGAGATCCGTTTATTAAATCGAGTAATGAGGCGATCGCTCAGCATGTCCTCAAACAGGTTCACGATCTGTTTCCATCCTCTCGTGACCTCAACATGACCTGGTACAGCGTCGTCAAGCTGGCACAATCCCTCTACCGCGAAGCACCCGGCATGGATCCCTATCGTCCCGATCAAAAAACACCGATCGCCAACTTCTTCCTGGCAGGTAGCTATACCCAGCAAGACTACATTGATAGCATGGAAGGAGCGACCCTATCTGGACGCCAAGCCGCAAACGTGATTTTGGCAAGCGTGAAACGGTAGGAACGGTTTGAATTTTAAGTTTTGAATTTTAAGCGTTGAACCTGAAGTTTTGAACTGGAAGTTTTGAATTGAAAGGCTCCAACTTACAGCCATTTTCAATTGATTAAGCCACAGATTTTTTGTTGTGTGCCGCGCTCCGCGCGGCACACAACAAAAAATTTAACCATATCCAAGCGCGAAGCACTGTAAGAAGGATCGTGAATTAAATAAACTGTCATTATCCTTTCCCTTTCTCCTTATCTCTCAACTTCCCTATCTTCCCTACCTTCCTCCCCCTAACTTTATGACTGATTGGCTAGAACATACCGTTCAGGTTGAAGTCGAAACCCCCATCCACGTAGTCTGGGATCTATGGTCTGATCTAGAACAAATGCCCAGTTGGATGAAATGGATTGACTCAGTAAAAGTATTAGAAGACAACCCCGAATTATCGCGCTGGCGGCTGGCAACAGGAGGCTTTGAGTTTAGCTGGCTCTCTCGAATTCTAAAAGTGATCCCCAACCAAATTATTCAGTGGGAATCGGTAGACGGCTTGCCCAACCGTGGAGCCATCCGGTTTTACGATCGCGGCAAAAGCAGCATTGTCAAACTAACTGTGGGCTACGCCATTCCTGGATTTATTGGCAAGCTAATGGATAACTTATTCCTGGGGCGGGTGGTTGAATCGACTCTCCAGGCAGACATGGATCGATTTCGCGACTATGCCTTGAACAGTTACCAGCAATCTTAAACTCTGATCAAGATCTAATCACATCTCAAGTCTTTCAGAGCGCGCGACGGCTCCGCCGTCGCGCGCGCTTGGTCTTAACTTGCCAGGGCTTTTAGGGCACTGATATAACCGGCGATCGCATGGTCTTTGAATCGTTGCGTCAGAAAATTGAAGCTAAAGCGAGATCCCATGCGTACTTCATTATCGACATGGCGATAGCCCTGCCAATATCTCGGTACGGCTGGCACAATATCCATCCCATAGACAAAACGATGGCTATCGGGCACCCGCCGATTAAACGACTCGACAAAGCCTTGATTGCCGACCCTGGGAGAACCAAAGGTATACACATCAATCGCGGTATCCGGGAAATTATATTGCACATCGACCGCACAGAGAGTGGCTAGCGCCCCACCTAAGCTATGCCCCGTGAGGGTGAGTGTTGAAACCTGACGGCTACGCATAAATTCATGGATATCGTCGCGCACCGATAAGTAGGATTTCACAAATCCCTCATGCATCTTAGCGCCGGATTTGCTCTCACCGCCGTAGGGATAAACCTGTTCCTTTTGGTCAACCACTTGCTGTTGCAAGGTTTTCTGAAATTCAAAGCTTTGTTGTCGCAACTCAAAGTTAGTATCCCAATCCATCTTCTTATCACTACCGCGAAAGACAATGAAATAGGAACCACTGCCACGCTCTCGAAAGAGCGCACATTGAGTATCCGACTCTGTGCGATCGAGAAAGAATGGTTCGCCATCCAATTCACATTGAAATTTAACCGTAGCAAAGTCCTGATAGATATCTTGCGATAGACAAGCGCATTTAATAGCTTTGACGGAATCCATAGTCACTCTGGGGGCAAATTAATGTTATTGAGCGGCAACTGCCCACCAAGCCAGTGCATAGGATTGAGTCGGTTGGTTGACGCGATCGCGATAAACCACTCGAATCTTATAGCGCCCTGTGTCTGGAATTTGATGAAAGATATGTTCGACGCTATCCACATCACTCTTGGAGGACCAGATGCTATCCGCTGTATCGCTATCTTCAGCTCGCATCAGATAAATGTCCAGATTATTTAAACCTCTGTCACGAAAGGTTTCTCCCATGTCATACAAATCATTGCCGTTGGCATCTTGCAGCTCGACTACGCGATCCCATGCCAACGTGACCGAGATAAAGCTGTCTTTTTGTAACGGTTGATCCAATACATAGTCTTGATAGTCGGGCGCATCGTTGCCCGTTCCAACGGTGCGATAATCCCACCCGATCGTCGGAACGGGTGCCTCTGGACTCCACTGCCCCGGACTAAATTGTTCGATCGCTCGATAGACGTTGAGATGCCCCGTCCCAACTTCAGCATCCAGAGGAATCGTTTGATCGCGGTAGGCATCGGAATCGAACCAGTTGTCGTTATGCTGATTGACCACCGTTCGCATCATCCCCAACAGCAAGCCATCCCCCGCATCCTGGATCTTGTCAGCCGAGTTCATCAAGATCACTTTGGTCACCTCATGGCGGCGGGCATCTAGACTCCAACGGGGTTGGCGATCGCGAATTTGGCGATCGCCAAATTCTTGCACCAGTGCCACCGACGCCGTCACATGGGGAGCCGCAAAACTGGTGCCCGTCGAACGAGCTAGACTGCCATCGGGGTTAATCATCTCAATCCCGGTACCCGGAGCCACTAAGCTAATCGACCGACGTGGTCCAACATTGCTTTCCGTCGCCGGGTCACGACCGATGACCACCGATGGATCACTCCCCAGGTTGGAAAAATCGACTTTGCGGAACACCCCATCCACCTGGGTTGAATTTGCCACATTCACACCATTAAAATTATCCGTTGGAATAGGAATGCCACCCTGTCCCTGATTTCCCGCAATCACATACAGAACATCGTGTTCGATAGTGGACCAATCAATACACTGAGTTAATAACGCATTACCATCCAACACAGCATCGGGGCGCGGATCGGTCATTAATGATTCGCCAAAACTAAAATTAGTCGCCCGCAATTCCCCTCCGTTTTGCAATGCCACTGTCTGGGAAGCAAGACACTCCTGCGGTTGCCCACTGCGTTCAAAATAGCCGACGGCTGAAGAATATAAGCTGGCATTCGGGGCTACTCCAGTCAACAGCTTATCCTGGCTAATCATGACGCTGGCAACATTGGCAGCATGACCATCGACATAATCGTTTGCCTGCGCCAACGTATCGAGATGAAATAGCCGACTGACATGGACAACCATGTTATTGACCGCTGCTTTATCCAAGCCAAACTGAGCAGGACGACCAATCTCGACCTGCCCGATGGCGATTTTACTCCCAGTTAAGTTAAACGGAGCTTCATGGAGCCGACGCGCATCAATGCCGTTTTCCCCGACTGATATCATCAATGCCAACGCTGGAGTGCCAATCAGAGGAATAGTCAATCCTCCAACTAGCCACATCAGTCGTTTCACAGGTTGCTGCTGGGGCATGAGTGCTTCTCCAAAAGTCGATAAATTTCTCGTGAATTATGGAATCTTTGGGATCAAAGATTCAGAGCCAGGGAGCAGGGTTTGTTAAACTGGGTACTAAACAGGACGCAGGGGAGATAGTACCAGCTATGACCGAAAACCGATCCACTAAACCCATTGTTATTGCTCCATCTATCCTATCAGCCGATTTCAGTCGCCTGGGCGACGAGATCAAGGCGGTTGACCAAGCCGGAGCCGATTGGATTCATGTTGACGTGATGGATGGTCGATTTGTCCCGAATATAACGATCGGTCCACTGATCGTCGAGGCAATTCGTCCGGTCACACAAAAGCCTCTGGATGTCCATTTGATGATTGTGGAACCCGAGAAGTACGTTGAAGGTTTTGCTAAAGCTGGCGCAGATATTATCTCCGTCCATGCCGAGCATAATGCATCTCCCCACCTACACCGCACTCTTTGCCAAATTCGAGAATTGGGCAAGCAAGCAGGGGTCGTGTTAAATCCCTCGACCCCCCTGGAGCTGATCGAGTACGTCCTGGAAGTCTGCGATCTGGTGTTGATTATGAGTGTCAACCCCGGTTTTGGTGGACAAAGCTTCATTCCTGGAGTACTGCCCAAAATTCGTAAGTTGCGCCAAATGTGCGACGAACGTGGTCTTGATCCCTGGATCGAAGTGGATGGCGGTCTGAAGATTAACAATACCTGGCAAGTCTTGGAAGCGGGTGCCAATGCCGTGGTCGCAGGTTCAGCCGTATTCAATGCCAAAGACTATGCCGAAGCGATCGAGGGAATCCGCAACAGCAAACGTCCCGCACCCGAATTAGTGACGGCATAACCAGCGGTTGGCGATTAGAGATTTGCCAGAAAATATATTCCCATTTGTAGGGTGCGTTACGGCTAGCCGTAACGCACCGCAGGCATTTTAGTTTCGTGCAAGTCCCTAGCGGTTAGTTGCAGGGTGTGTCGGGCAAAATCTAACGCACCTTACTGAATCACCTTTTTCTCCAAAATCAAATTATTTCGATCCAGGGTTGCCTGCATCTCTGCCAACTGACCCAGTTGCGCTTCGAGGTCGGCAACTTTTCGCTTATATTGCACTTTTCGTTCGAGAGCTGCCTTTGCCAGGGGTTCTTTGCCTTGTTTCAATGCTAATTGAGCAACCCGATGCCACGTACTCATTTCTTTACGGGCTTGCTCATATTGCGTCTGAAGCTGGGTGTGGGCGATCGCCACATTGCCCTGGGCATTTTTGAGCAACCGAGTTGCCTGGACAATATCTCCCCCATGCATGGCTTCATCAATCAGCTGCCGTGCCGCAGAATTACTCATTCGGCTGAGATCTAGCCCAAAGTCAGCCAATTGATGACTTTCGTTTCTGCCGGTCTTACACCAGTTGGCAAAATGTTCGCAATTATTGGTGAGCAAATCATACTGTTGTTCACCCAGTCGGCTCTCTGCCCGTTGTAGCACCACATCTGGAATATAGCTGACCGACTGAGGTTTCAGATAAATTGGATTCCCCATCGCAAACGTTGCCATGGAAGTCCGCCGAATCGTCGGTGGATCACTGATTTTGCTGTAATGAATAACCGTGCCATCACCACAGTCAATGCCGTGATGTTCATAAACGCCGGTTAGCCCTGCCAGGGGACGCATTACATAAATTTGGTCGCCGCGTATCATGTTGAGAGCAAGAGGGTAGGGGTTAGGGGGTTGAGAGATAGACATTTTGTCAGCCCTTCGGGCGACTTTGCCAAGGCAAAGCCTCTTTGAAATCCTCAGGGATGCTCATAAACATATCTTGAATCACGTATGTGGCAGCGTGCGGCGAAGCCGCACGCTGCCACATACGTTGCCAAATTAGTGATAGGTTTTGATGTCGTCAGGATTCTTAGGTTTCATCGAAAGTATCGCCGTCTTCATCACTGACTACCCGGTTGCGACCTTGAGATTTGGCTTTGAGCAAATTTTGGTCAGCCCGGTGCAACAGATTCAACCCTTTGGCATCGTCTTCGGCGCGGAGGGAAGCGGCACCCGCACTCACCGTCATATTTAAATCCAGGGTGTCGTTGATCGCAAAGGGTTGCTGACTAATCAATTGACAAATTCGATAAGCAATCAAGGTTGCTTCCTGACTGCCTGTGTCACTGAGAATGATCACAAATTCTTCTCCACCATATCGAAAAGGCGTGTCGTAAAACCGTAAGTTATGGCGCAGACGAGAGGAAAATAGCTGTAAGGCGCGATCGCCCACTAGATGACCGTAGGTGTCGTTAATCATCTTAAAGTAATCCACATCCAGCATAATTAAGCTGATGGGCATATTGCGAGAACGAGCGTTTTGAATCTGTCGAGGCAATTCCCACTCAAACGCCCGACGGTTATTGAGTTCGGTCAGCGGATCAGAAAGGGCGATCGCCGACAATAAGTCATTCGTTCGCATCAGTTCGCGATGGTTTTTGACTCGCCGTAACCCGGCTGCAACATTGGCTCTGACTAAGCGATATTGCCACTGGGATAACGTTGGAGCAGAGAACCCTTTGCCGTCAGTTAGTTCGGGCAGATAGACTGCCAAATACGCATCTGCCCCAGACTCTAACGCCGTAATCTCAGCGGTCGCAATTTGTTCTTGATCCAACTCTGCTTTGACCCAATTTGACTCAAAAACGATATCGACCAAAATGCAATAAATCCAGGCTAATCTGCCTTGAGATTTAATTTGTTGACAGAGGTCTAACACACCCACCCGGTCTGCCTGCACAACCAAAATATCGGGTTGTTGAGCGTGAATCAGCGGCATCGCTTCGTGCGGATTGGGTGCCACTCCGATACTAAAGGTTGCTAAATTTCGAATGGGCTCTTGCAGAATTGTTATGAAGTCATCGCTTCCAACCAGAAGAATTGAAGCATCCATGAATATATTGGGAGCCTACCCTGTAAATGAAAACAGATTTTTGATTAGCCATGAGAGCCAAATCATTTGGTATTTAAGGTGAACGATAAGCCCACAAATAATCCACTCTCATGAGCGGAAGGATGAGATCACTAAAAGCAACGAGGTGGTAGCTGCCAACGCAACAACCACCATGACAAATATCTACGTAATAGCACGCATATTTGATCCGTTTTATTACTCATTTGATACAACTGTGAATGATGACATTCCGGATATTCAAGGTTTTGGCTCTTGAATGGGATACCCAAAGATTTTGATGCCAATTCTGAAGGAACGTCTTTTAAAATTAGAACCTGAACCCCGACGCGTGATCGGTTTGTAATAGATTTTGTCGAATCCTATAGCATGATTGAAAATGGAAATTAAAGCCTCATCATTTATGCGGGTAAATTTATCCGAAGCCTGGATTATACGACGACAAATGGTGATGACAAAACCCTCCGTAGCCGTTACTGAGGTAGCGCTGATCTTAATAAGTGAATTTGACTAGGGAAGCTCTCATCCCATCCTCGCATTCATCCTTAAGAATCACCCACGCTGAATGATTTAGGATAGTTATATTGCCGCAGAGCAGACTGCGTAAATGTTCGGATGGATCAAAGCCCGGTTGAATAAGGAAAATAGCGATCGCCTGATGGGTGTGCGTTCATCCATGCCCTGGCAGGCACTCTGCGATCGCATTAACGCACCGCAGCCGTTTGAAGAGTCTGCCGTCCAACATTCTGCACCGATAATATTCTGCGATTGAAATCTAAGTAATAAATTCCATGTTCAAATCCCTCAGCGGCACCCAAATTCGAGACACGTTCCTGAACTTCTACAAAGAAAGAGGGCACCAAATTTTGCCGAGCGCCTCACTGGTGCCTGAAGACCCAACGGTGCTGCTGACCATCGCCGGAATGCTGCCCTTTAAGCCGATTTTCTTGGGGCAGCGATCGTCAGAATTTCTCAGAGCCACCTCTTCTCAGAAATGTATTCGCACCAACGACATCGAAAATGTCGGGCGAACCGCACGGCATCATACCTTTTTTGAGATGCTGGGCAACTTTAGCTTTGGCGATTATTTCAAAGAAAAGGCGATCGCCTGGGCATGGGAGCTTTCGACCGACGTGTTTGGGTTGCCACCCGAACAGCTGGTCGTGAGCGTATTTCGGGAAGATGACGAAGCCTTTGCCATTTGGCGCGATCAGATCAAAGTGCCTACAAATCGGATCATTCGCATGGATGAAGCCGATAACTTTTGGGTATCGGGTCCGACGGGTCCCTGTGGTCCCTGTTCTGAGATTTACTACGACTTTCATCCCGAATTGGGTGACGAACAGATTGATCTGGAAGATGACAGCCGGTTCATCGAGTTTTATAACCTTGTGTTCATGCAATACAACCGCGATGCCGGAGGCAATCTGACGCCCCTGCAAGCTCAAAATATTGACACGGGCATGGGTTTAGAACGGATGGCACAGATTCTTCAACGGGTGCCCAACAACTATGAAACCGATCTGATCTTCCCCATTGTGGAAACGGCTGCCGCCCTTGCTCAGATCGATTACGCCACAGCCGACGAAACTACAAAAGTCTCCCTCAAAGTGATTGGGGATCACGTCCGGTCTGTGGTTCACATGATTGCCGATGGCATTACGGCATCCAATTTGGGGCGAGGGTATGTGTTGCGACGATTGATTCGGCGGGTGGTGCGTCATGGGCGGCTGATTGGCATCAATCGTCCCTTTGTCAGTGATGTGGCAGAAACGGCGATCGCTCTCTGTGAGACTGCCTATGCCAATGTCCGAGACCGAGAAAAAGTGATCAAAGCAGAGTTGCAACTGGAGGAGGCTCGTTTTTTAGAAACTCTGGATCGGGGTGAAAAACTGCTGAGCGACATTTTGCAACGGGTGGGCGACACGGGTGAAATTTCTGGCTCTGATGCCTTTGTTTTGTATGACACCTATGGGTTTCCGTTAGAGCTGACGCAGGAGATTGCCGAAGAAAAAGGTCTAACCGTTGATGCGGCTGGCTTTGAAACAGAAATGGAGAAACAACGGCAGCGATCGCAAGCCGCCCATGAAACCATTGATCTGACGGTGCAGGGCGCACTCGATCAGCTCGCTGAAAAGCTCCATGAAACTGAATTTTTGGGGTATACCCAACCGACCAGTTCCGCAGACGTGAAGCTGTTATTGGTCGAAGGTAAAGCTGTCGCGTCTGCGACGGCTGGAACAGCGGTTCAAGTCGTACTCGACCAAACGCCTTTCTATGCGGAGTCGGGTGGACAAATTGGCGATCGCGGTTATCTGTCCGGCGACGATTTGTTAGTGCGGATCGAGGATGTACAAAAAGATGGCGCAATTTTCGTCCACATGGGTCGCATTGAGCGGGGCACCTTAAAAACGGGCGATCGCGTCACAGCTCAAGTTGATCTGGCGTGCCGTCGGCGTGCCCAGGCAAACCATACGGCAACCCATTTACTCCAGGCGGCATTAAAACTGATTGTGGATGACGGGATTTCGCAAGCCGGATCGATGGTGGCATTTGATCGGCTGCGATTTGATTTCAACCTGTCCCGCCCCATTACAGCCGCAGAACTTGAGCAGATCGAAGACCAGGTCAACACCTGGATTGCTGAAGCCCATGCGGCGCAAATAGCGGTGATGCCGATAACCGAGGCAAAGGCAAAAGGTGCTACTGCTATGTTTGGCGAGAAATATGGCGATGAAGTGCGCGTGATTGATTTCCCTGGCGTCTCGATGGAGCTGTGTGGCGGTACCCATGTCGGCAATACCGCAGAAATTGGCTTATTCAAAATTATTTCTGAATCGGGGGTCGCAGCGGGGATTCGTCGTATTGAAGCGGTTGCCGGAGCGTCCGTGTTGGAATATCTGAATGTGCGGGATAAAGTCGTGCGTGAGTTGGGCGATCGCTTCAAAGTCAAACCTGAAGAATTGCCCGATCGCATTACTGCTCTGCAAACGGAGATCAAAACCTTGCAGCGGCAACTGGGCATCACCAAATCAGAACTGGCGCTGGCAAAGTCTGATCAACTGTTAACACAAGCGGAAAGCATCGGTGATTTCAAAGTATTGGTGGCGGAGTTACCCGGAGTAGATGCCGAATCGCTAAAAACAGTTGCCGAACAGCTGTTACAAAAACTGGGAGAAGGAGCAGTCGTCCTTGGCTCTGTTCCCGAACCCGACAAAGTCAGCCTGGTGGCAGCGTTTAGCAAAGGTATCAATGCTAAAGGTTTGCAAGCTGGCAAATTTATTGGTGCGATCGCTCAAATTTGCGGTGGAGGTGGGGGTGGTCGTCCCAATCTGGCACAGGCAGGCGGACGTGATGCCAGTAAGTTGCCCGAAGCGATCGCCACTGCCCGCGAAAAGATCACAACGGCTTTGAGTTAAACAAGCGGAGATAGGCTGTAGAGACGCGATAAATCGCGTCTCTACAGGTGAATTAATTAATCCCTAGCCCTATTCACCACCCACTCAATCACCTGTTTGCCTAGGCACACCTGGTTGAGCCGATCGATTTCGCGAATGCCGGTAGGACTGGTGACATTGACTTCGGTCAAATAGCCGCCGATGATATCAATCCCAACAAAGTACAACCCATCACGGCGTAGGGTGGGTGCCAGTTGGGTACAGATGTCGCGATCGCGATCGGTAATCTCTGCCGCCGCAACCCGTCCGCCTACTGCCATATTGCCGCGAAACTCTTTGCCTGTAGGAATCCGGTTAACGGCTCCAATCGGTTTGCCGTCCAATAAAATGATGCGTTTATCGCCATCTTTAGCGGCGGGAAGATAGCGTTGCACCATCACGGGATAGCGGTGTTGGGTGCTGATTTCAATCAAAGAATTGAAGTTGCGATCGCCCATTTCCATATAAAGAATGCCCTCGCCCCCCTTACCACCCAGAGGTTTGAGTACGGCTGCGCCCTGCTGTTCAACAAACTGTTGAATCACCTGTTTATCCTGGCTGACGATGGTTTCTGGAATCGCCCCGGTAAATTGCAACGCATACATTTTTTCATTCGCTGCTCTCAAACCACTGGGCGCATTCACCACCAGGGTTTTGGCAGGGTCAACATAGTCAAGGATATAGGTGGCATAGAGGTAAGGCACATTCACGGGCGGATCGGTGCGCATAAACACCGCATCCATGTCTTCTAAGGGCAGCAACTGGCAATCGCCCAGCTGATACCAGGTTGTTTCAGCCATCCAATGACCTTCTACCAATTTCACTGGCGTCAGTTGCACCGGGTAACACGTCGCCCAGGCTTTGCCACTCGCTACACTCAACTGATGTGCCTCAGTGATCCAAACGTCATGACCTAAGAGTTGAGCAGCTTCCATCAACGCCACACTCGTATCATGCCCCGGATCGAGTTTGTGGATGGGATCGATGATAAATACAAATTTCACTGGGTTATTCTCCTGACTTCATCCCCAAGCGCGATGCACATTCATTCTCTCAGGATTGTGAATTCAATAGGCGGTTATGCCGTGGGGGGATAAGCGGCTTACCCCAGCGGGCAAAGGTTGGCGCGCGACCGTCCGCTAGACAGCTACACGGCGTCGCGGAATAGACGTATCAATTTGCTCCCCAACCCCCAATTCTGGAGGAACCGGATTGGTTAAAGTCCCCCAGAGTTGGGGAATTCAGGAGGCTACTCACGTTACTATCGCTCACCATTCATCCCTGTACTCAGCAACACCCAGATATACTCAACCCCACACTTGATTCAATCCATCATCCTAAGCCACCCCCTCCAGCAGAGGATCGAGCTTTCCTTGGGCATTCAACGCATGCAGATCATCGCAACCCCCCACATGTTGATTGTTGATAAAAATCTGGGGCAACGACCGTCTACCATGCGATCGCTCTGCCATTTTGGCGCGGGCACGCTCATCTCCATCAATGCAATATTCAGTAAATTCGACGCCCTTCTTATTGAGCAACGCTTTCGCACGAATGCAAAACGGGCAAGAACTCCAGGTATAAATCTCAACGTTTGCAGCCATAGCCAGATCATCCCTAAAACGAGCAACATTTCTTAAATTTTAGTCGTTAACGCTAGTTCCATGCCGTGTGTAGAGTGGTTTCGACTGCGTTTAACCAGCCTGCACGCTGCGCAATGTCAAAGGACAAACTTGCACACCGCTATATGCACGGGAGATGCGCTATCGAGACAACGTGAACTCTCAAAATTCTAAGAATGTCTCGATGACAACATCCTACGGGCATTCTATTGGGATAAAGATTAACCCCAAATTTTATTTTCAAACCATGCGTTGGAGTCGTCGTCAGGCCTTATATCTACTCTCTGGTGCTGCAAGTAGCTTGATGCTTCATGCTTGCAATCGCCCAGATGAATCCTCTGCTTCTACCTCATCCTCAAACTCGACCCCAGAGTTAACTGCAACCATCGGCATCGTGACCTGGATTGGCTATGCCCCCCTCTACATTGCCCAAGAGAAGGGCTTTTATCGAGAGTTGGGGTTAAATCTCGATCTCACCGTATTTAATTCAGGTGCCGATGCGATCGCCGCTTTCACTGCCGGACAAATTGATGGACTATCGTTAGTGCCCTCTGAAGCCGTAGCGCTTGCTGCCAATGGCAAAGACTACCGCATCAGCTTTGTCGTTGATACATCCAACGGTGGCGATGGCATTCTGGCACGCACCAGTGTGAAAGATTTAGCAGATTTCAAAGGCAAACAAATTGCAGTCGAAACCGGAGGAGTGAGTCACTTTTTCTTACTGGAAGTCATGACTGAAGCGGGCTTAAAAGAAAACGATGTGACGTTAGTCAATCTAACGCCCGATGCTGCCGCTGCGGCTTACCAATCCGGCAAAGTTGACATTGCCGTGACCTATGCACCCTTCCTGTTTAATGCCAACGCTGGACAACCAGATGGGCGAATTATTTACGATAGTTCTCAGTTAAGCATTCCAACCGCGATCGCAGATCTGATTATCTTTGAGACGGAATTTACACAAACCAGTCCCAAAGCGATCGAAGCGTTTATTCAAGCCAATTTGAAAGGGCTAGATTTTCTCAACACGAACCCGAGCGAAGGCTTAGCGATCGCAGCCAAACAATTAGGGCTAACCCCGGATGAGTTAAACGAGCAGTTGGATGGCGTCAAGTTAGCCACGTTAGACGACAACATCAACATGCTAAACAACCCTGATAGCAATCTCTATTTACTGACACCGCTCAATGCCTTAGCCAGTTTCTTAGCAGCACAGGGTCAAATCAGCCAAAAGCCTGATTTTTCAAACCTGTTGGCACCACAGTTCGTTCTTAAACTCAAGCCAGAGTCCCCCATCTGATGCCATAAAGACATGACAGGTAGCCAAGGAGAACATTACACCTTGCGTAAAAACAAAAAAACCTAACTTTTTTAGGAGAGCAACGGCTTTGCCGTTGCTCTCCTAAAAGGAACTACAGATTATGTTCCTATGGAGTCATTGCATAGGAATTGCATCATGGCTTCTAGTGTTGCAAACACGAAATTTTGCAACATGGGGGTTTGGGGGCTGCGCCCCCAAGAGGGGGTGGAGGGAGTTTCACCCCCTCTAAAACTTTTAAGTTGGTGTACTAGGGTTGGATCAGGAGGGACGCACTCAAGCGGACACGTGTTGTCTTTCACGTCCAGACGACATCCCTCACAACCTGGCAATGCCAGGATTCATCAACCTTCGTCTTCCCAAGATTCAACGGCTAGCAAATCACCAATGGGATCTTGCATCGAAAATTCAAAGTCTTCCAGTTCGCGCTTCCAATGCGACCATTCGTCGCCATAGAGCAACGCAATTTTCCAGATACTATCTGTTGGCTTGACAACCTTGGAATCGACGAGCGATCGCACCTGACGCTGGAATTTAACCATCGGGTAAACAACCGGCTGGTCCATCACACTTTTAGTCATAGATTCAATTTTCTAAAATACCTTCACTTGAGGAGTTGTTTAGCAGCCCTGAAACAGTCTTTTAATCGACGTAGCTAGCTGGCAGTGCTGCAAAGTTTCTTTCCAACTATAAATCGTAGCACAGGAAATCTATAAAGTGCCCTGCAACCCAGCAAAACATTCATTCATAGATGATTCATATAGCAATTGCCCAGAAAAATGAGGAAATCTTACGTGATTTTGAATCTCTATCCGAGACATGAGGAGAAACGTCGGTAGCAAGACCCCGTTTTCCAAAGAATTTCTGCCGGAGTCTTTGCGTTTAAAGCCTTTAGAGACTAGAATGTTACCTTTGGGAAGTATTTGAATTCACAGGATTAATAGAGAGGAAGCCCAGTAATGTCGCGATATCGAGGTCCTCGCCTCAGAATTGTACGCCGCCTTGGAGAGTTGCCCGGTCTTACCCGGAAATCTCAAAATTCATCAGGAAAGCGAGCAAACCCACCCGGTCAGCATGGTGCGAACCGCAAAAAGCGTTCTGAATATGCGGTACGACTGGAAGAGAAGCAAAAGCTACGGTTCAACTATGGGTTGAGCGAGCGCCAACTGCTTCGCTATGTGCGTAAAGCTCGTCGCGCTGCAGGTTCTACAGGGCAGACTTTGCTGCAACTGTTAGAAATGCGTTTAGACAATACCGTCTTTCGCATGGGTATGGCTCCCACAATTCCGTCTGCACGGCAATTAGTCAACCATGGTCATGTCACCGTCAACGGTCGCATGGTCAACATTCCTAGCTATCAATGCAAGCCAGGAGAAGTGATTGCGATTAGAGATAGCGATCGCTCTCGCAAACTGGTAGAAGCCAACCTTCAGTTTCCTGGACTGGCTCACTTACCTAGCCATTTGGAATTTGACAAAGCGAAGTTGGTGGGTAAGGTCAACGGCGTCATTGAACGCGAGTGGATCGCCCTTCAGGTTAATGAACTGCTGGTGGTTGAGTACTACTCTCGTAAGGCATAACGCTTATTTTACGCATCCGAGCGGCTGCGGTTGCGACATCAAAAATCTCTCATCAAACTCTCTGAACCGTCATTCAGGGAGTTTTTTGTATGGCGTTTGAGAAGTGCCGACCTGAACATTAAGTCTATTAAAGACTTGATCGCTTTATAAGCAATCTTCTCGCGCAATTGGTATACCTAAGATTGAGGATCGTGGATTTCATAAAATCGACGGTTTGTTTTGGATAGCACGGCGTTGCCACGACTCCAACAATAACCGGCTGGGTTTTACGGAAGGTATGCTCCTCAGGAAGACTGCTAGAGCAGTCTAGGCGTGCTTCTATCGACTGAACATTTCTTGTTGGGTTTGACTTTGCGGGTTTGACTTTGCGGGTTGTCTGTAAACGTCGATCGAAGGTGCCAGTAATGCCTCACGTCTGTTGTGTTTGTTGTGGAAGCGTCCGGTTGTGACGCTTCCGCAACAAACACAACACATTCAGAGCATTATTTAATAAACTGCAACAAAGAGAGAAACCTGGATTGTTCGCCCCAGATAGAGTACCGCAGGGTTTGGAACTTTTCTCTGACCCTCAAAAATCGATCCGACCCACATAAGGGAGCTACTACTTAAAACGTGACGAGTCTGATAGATCGTGCATCGCACGGAGGACTCGTCTAATTTAGATTTAAGAAAACGCAGATGTTTATCTTTAGTAGCGTGGTATTGCCATGCACTAACTATAAAATCTCCAATTTTCTGCAATCGCTGCTCCCCCTTGCTTAGACTCGATCAACGTTCGCTATCAGGTTGCTCAATCGCAGGCATCGCAACTCGTGGATGAAACCACTGAGTTTGCAGGGCTGGCTCTATCGACGTCAATACCGTCTTCCTTAACCCTTGCTGTTACGTCCTCGCCCTAAGGTTTTCTATGAGACAGCACTCGGTACAACTTGACCCTCTCAATAGTCCCTTCCCTGTGCCCTGGAATTGGGTCTTAGCCACCCTGGCTGAAGGAAGTGCGATGCACAGTGCTAGAACTCGGTATTACCGGAGTCAATCGTTAATTTCGCCTGATAGTCAATTTGCGGCATATAGCCGCATTCAGATGCGAGTATCGACCGAGTTTACTCAAAGTCGCGTCAGCAGCGTCATGTTTATCGAAAATCTTAAAACGGGCGATCTACAAACGATTACAGCTGAATCTCCGTTTGCAGATAATCCATTTGTTTCAGATGCTGAACCCCAAGAAGCCGGATCTATTGCAATTTTGATCCCGATTGCCTGGTCAAAAGATGGCGATCGCATCCTGGCACGAGAATTTGAATCTATTTTTGGTTCAGATGTTGCCTCTGACTTTGCCGTGGTTTGGGATCGACAAAAAAATCGAATTCGCACGATTTCTCCGTCGGGGGTGCAATATACCAATGCAGTTTTATTAGGCTGGAGCCAGTTGCATCCCGATCGCGTGTTGTTTCGGGCAGGCAATATGGGTGAGGAAAACTGGTCAGTCTGGTCTGTAGACTCGACCGGGCAAACGAATACAGCCCTAGAAGACCAACCAATTACCTTTGGTAAAGTTTCGACCAATGTCTGGGCAGGGCCTCAAGCCTATCGATAAAGAGGATTGATCGGTTGTGGCAAGATTGAGTCTTGGACATGAGCATTGGCTGAGGCAAATTCTCTAGTCGCTCTAAACCCTGCTCAACATATGGCTCAAACAATGGAACCCGAAACGATCGAAGTGAATCCACGGTTGATTGCTGCCAATAATCATTTTGGTTTTAAGCTATTTTTACAAATTGTCCAACAAACAGCGGGTGAGAATGTCTTGATCTCACCCATGAGTGTGGCGATCGCGTTGTCAATGGCTTACAACGGTGCCAACGGTGACACACAACAGGCAATCGCCGAGACATTGGAGATCCAAGGAATCAGCCTGGACGAACTCAATCACGCCAATGTTGTCTTAAAAAACCGGATAGAAGCCTCTGACCCAACTATCAAACTGGCGATCGCCAATTCTCTATGGGGACGAGAAGGTACCGAATTTAAATCTGACTTTTTACAAAATATCCGATTATTTTATAACGCTGAAATCGCCAGTTTAGACTTTAGTAGCCCAGATGCCTCCAGCATGATTAACTCGTGGGTAGCACGTCAGACCGAAAACAAAATCCGCGAAATTGTGGACGCGATTAACTCCGATACGGTGCTGTTTTTAATTAATGCAATCTATTTCAAAGGCACCTGGTCAGACCCATTTCATCCAGAGTTCACCAGCGATCGCCCCTTCCATTTATTAGACGGTACCGAAAAACAGCAGCCGTTGATGTCGCGCCAGGATGACTATCCCTATTTCGAAACCGATCAGTTTCAGGCAATCAGTTTGTCCTATAGCTCAGGGCAGCTGAGTATGGATATTTTTCTGCCGCGTCCAAACTTTACTCTCAACGAGTTTTATCAGTCGCTGACACCCGACCCGTGGAACCATTGGATCAAACAGTTTCGCAGTCGCACGGGATTGATCCAATTACCCCGGTTTAAGTTTGACAGCGCCATTGGCTTAAAAGAAAGCCTCAACGCTATGGGGATGGCGATCGCTTTTGACCCACAGCAAGCAGATTTTTCGGGCATTAGTGATGACGCCGGTTTTATCAATCAGATACAGCACAAGACCTTTATCGAAGTCAATGAAACGGGTACCGAAGCAGCAGCGGTTACCTCTGTCGAATTCGTACGAGCCGCGATGCCCATCGACGCACCGTTTCAAATGATCGTCGATCGCCCTTTCTTTTTCGCCATTCGCGATCACCAAAGCGGCTCGATTGTGTTTATGGGGTCGCTGGTAAATCCGGAGTAAGACATCAGGACTTACGGATTCGCTACTCTTGAAAATCAGCAGAGGACACTATCCGTATTACACCATCGAGTCAGGCTGGCAATGGATTGAAAAGCGGCGCAGAGCGCCGCTTTTCAACCTGCTAATTTTGAGGGTGTAGTGCTGTGGTTAACATTTGCACCCTGCAATCGGTTTGGGGGTGAGGCGTTCTAAAATTTGCTGGAGCACCATGGCAGTCCAATCGACATCTTCTTGAGTTGTGTGCCGTCCTACCGTCAGCCGGATACCACTTTTGGCAGCGCGATCGCTCAACCCCATCGCTTTGAGAATCGGACTGGGCGTGAGTTTGCCACTGTGACAGGCAGATCCGGCACTAATGCCAATGCCTGCCAGGTTCATCTGCCGTACCAGCGTTTTGCCGCTCACGCGATCGCCATCGGCACTACTTAGATAAAAGCTGATGTGATGGGGTAACCGATGCAAGCGATCGCCCGTGGGCACTAAATCGGAGATCACTGCCAGTTGGTCAAACAGGCGATCGCGCAATTGGATCAATCGTGGGGTTTCGGTCGAGAGTTCGTGTGCAGCTAACTCTGCGGCAATGCCAAACCCTGCGATCGCTGGCACAGCTTGAGTTCCAGAACGCAACTTAAACTCTTGTCCACCACCCCCCAACAAGGGCACCAATTCTACTCCCGGACGCACGTATAAGGCACCCACCCCTTGCGGCCCATAAAGCTTGTGGCTGGAAAGAGACAATAAATCCACCGGCAACTGCTGCACATCAATGGGCAATCGCCCTGCAACCTGTACAGCATCGGCGTGGAATATGGCACCGTGATTCCGGACGATATGCCCCAACGCTTCAATCGGCTGTAACGTCCCGATTTCACTCTGCCCATAGATAATTGAAACCAACACTGTATTGGGCTGGAGTGCGGCTTGTAAGTCTAACGGATCGACCCGCCCCTGGGCATTCACAGGCAACCGGGTCACCTGCCATCCCCACTGTTCTAATAATTTGGCAGGTTCTGAAATGGCAGAATGTTCGATGCTGGAAATAATCAAATGCTGCGGCACCACATACTGCCGCGCAACGCCCATAATCGCGAGATTGTCTGCTTCTGTTCCTCCAGAGGTGAAAACAATAGCTGTTGGATCTGCATTAATCAAGCTGGCAACCTGGATTCTTGCCTGCTCCAAGGCGATCGCCGCTCGTTCACCCCAATGGTGCAGGCTAGACGGATTTCCCCATTGCTCCGTCATGATTTGCTGCATCACGGCGATCGCTTCTGGTCGCGTGGGTGTCGTAGCACTATAGTCCAAATAAATTTGCATGGATTACCAGGAATTGCGGCGTAGAGTGATGAAGATCGCTATTTTCAGGATATCTCTCCGGTGATTCGCAGTCACTTGCGATTAACAAATCATTCAAGGGATAGAGTAAGTGTCCCCACAAAATGAAACCCCACAACTTTTTTGGGAGAGTGCGGCTCTGCCGCACTCTCCCAAAAAAGTTATTCGAGTTATTTTTATGAGGAGTCTAAGGTGTAAGATCAGCGGCTTGTGAGAGGCGTAGCTCGAAAGAGATACGCTGCTCACAAGCTACCCAGGATCGCTATAGATTAAGTTGAGACCCTGTTTTTTTTCAGAACGGCAGCCTGTATTGATAGTGAAGCAAATCAAGATTGATCGACAGCGAGAACATCAAGCCAATGAACGCACCTTTCTGGCATGGCTGCGCACCTCGATCGCATTGATTGCTTTTGGGTTTGCGATCGCTCGTTTTGGCTTATTTCTGCGGCAACTTCAATTTTCATTGACCCAACAGGAACTCCCAAGTCATCCGATCTTCAACTCCGAGAACCTGGGATTTACCTTAGTCATTTTTGGCATTGCGGCGATCGCATTAGCCGCATGGCGCTATAACCAGGTGTTTCATCAAATCGAAAGCGGCGACTATCGCCCCAGCCGACTGATGGTATGGCTCATGACGGCGGTTGTGATGATTTTAGGTACCCTCAGTATCCCTTTGATTCTCTGGCGTGAACTCACACCCAGTCCACCAACGCCCAACAAAGAAAATCAAACTCATTTGCTCAACCCATTGGTCAACCAACGTAAATTGAACAAAAATAAGCTGGACTAGTACACCCACTTAAAAGTTTTAGAGGGGGTGGAGGGGGTTTTACCCCTCTTGGGGGCGCAGCCCCCAAACCCCCATGTTGCAAAATTTCGTGTTTGCAACAACTAGTGGTCTGTCCATTAAAAATGGACGGTTGAAACGGGTGATGTGCCGCGCTTCGCGCGGCACATCACCCGTCAGAAAATACGTGACAAAGCACTAGCGCCGCTGTCCAGATTGGCTGAAGAATGATATGCGAGAGCGACGGCTCTGCCGTCGCTCTCGCAAAAAATCAAGTTTGATTCAAGCCCCAAGCTTTAGCAGTCCCCAATAAATCTAGAACATTACCTCGTAAAACCAGAATGTGTTGCTAGACTGATATGAGATCAACCACATCCCACTTAGGTTTCCCACAGACATCTATGTTGAAACGTTCTACCCTTGACCCTGCCCAACTTGCACGTCGCTCTGAAGATTTAGTGAATGCTGCGTCCAATCGCTATCGCATCACCGTTCAAGTTGCGAATCGGGCACAACGTCGGCGCTACGAAGAGTTTGACAACATTGATGATCCCAAAATGAAGCCCGTGATTCGCGCCATCATCGAAATGTCTGATGAACTGACCCAACCTGAAATTATTGGTGAATAGCTGAAGTGGATGGCTAATGTGCTCGTGCTTCCAGCCTTAAAAACGCTCTATCAAAAGCTGA
Organism: Calyptranema fuscum S582; assembly: GCF_055793305.1. NCBI lineage: Bacteria > Bacillati > Cyanobacteriota > Cyanophyceae > Oculatellales > Oculatellaceae > Calyptranema > Calyptranema fuscum. The sequence goes on along the minus strand of NZ_JBSLYH010000034.1, from coordinate 29,762 downwards.
TTTTGCCGACCCTGACGGTTTGCAAGATCAGCTTTTTAGCTGTAGTCCGCAGAACTACGCCGCTAAAATTTGCCCTGTTGGCGATCGCAAGCATGGGCAGTTGCCTGATGCTATCTGCGACCACTCCCTCTTGGGCTGAGAACAGCCCGCCCCAGGCAGCAGCTCCTCAACGGATAGCCCAGGTTGAATCTTCTCAACCTAATTCCCAGCGGTTCAGAATTTACGATGCGTGGCAAGCTGTTTATGATCAGATGCCAGAGTTGCCGCTCGAAAACCAATACATCAGCAGCGAAACCGGCGAACCCGCGACCAACAACACTCTGATTGATCGGTTAATTCGCTACCACGCTTTTCTGAAAGGTCGTCCTCCCAACTCGCGATTGGATTGGAAGCTGACCCTCGCCGATTATCTGGGCGAAAACGAACCGATCCTGGCATTCCGCTATCCGGGAAATGACACCCTAACCACAAATCCATTGCAGGATGATATTGCGGCGATCGGGCAACTCAATCGGGCACAGCGTGAACAGTTAATTCGTGCGCTGGTGACGACCTTTACCCAGACTGAACAAAATTCATCTACGACGCCTTCAACAACGCCTTCTGCGACCCCTTCTACGCCTGCGCCAGCAAATACTCTACCCAGTTCCAATCCTTCCAATCCCGTCATTGTAGGACCCGGAGCGGCTGAGTTGTTGATGCCTTAATTGATCTAGTTTGAGCTGGCACAATCTTAGCGAAAAATTTCTGTCTACCCCCCTAAGACATAGATTGATTGCGTAATGTACCGATATGCTAGCGGAGCTAACAGTTTTTCGCTAAGATTCTGAAAATTATACGGTTGAACTCAATCTATGGTGATAACTGGAGTTTTATCGACCGTTAACTCCTGATTCTTATACCCAATTAAACAGGATTCACGACAGCGGCAGGGAGGGTGTGTGAATTGCCCCCTGCACTCCAATCTGTTGCCGTTTCTGTTTCAATTGGTATCCCAATAGACGCAGTACAACTGAATCCTTTTCGGGAGAATTTTGTATGAGTGCCATTATCTTTTTGTTACAGCTTGCCGTTATAGTCGTTGTGATTGCGGGTGCGTGGAAAACGTTTGAGAAAGCAGGTCAACCCGGATGGGCAATCCTAGTGCCCATCTACAATGTCTATATCATGCTACAGATTGCTGGCAGACCCGCGTGGTGGTTAATCTTAGCAATTATTCCGTTCGTTAATCTGATCCTTTTCATTATTCCCTTTGATATTGCCGCTAAGTTTGGCAAGGGAATGGGCTATGGATTTGGACTCTTGTTTTTACCATTTGTGTTCTACCCGATTCTTGGGTTTGGCAATGCCCAATATCGCCCATAAATCTTTAATTCGGTAATAGTATTCATGTCATGATTTTTTGTGGCGCGGGCGACGCCCGCGCCACAAAAAATCATTACTTTCTCGGACTACCCTTAATTAAACTAAGTCTGTTTTAAGAACTGAGGTAGAATTCAGGTTTCACGATGGGTTTGGATCTCGATTTAGTGGATGGGGAGGATTGAACATGCGCCAAAGCTCGATTCAACTTCGGTTTTCGCGGCTTGGCTCGGCTGTGCTGGCGATCGCAGTCTCGTTAATATCACAACAGGCGATCGCCCAGAGTTCGTCAACCTGCGAGCCTCCCAGTCCTGGAGAATATCTGCTCCTGGTTTTAAACGAAACTGAAGATACTCCAACGCAACTTCAGCAAACCTTACCCGCCAATGCCTCGATCTCGACCTGCAATTATTTAGGCAGAGAGGTGAGCCGTGTCAGCGGCTTTGACGACCCTGACGTTGCCAGTTCTTGGGCACAGTATTTAACCGATATTGGGGGCTTACAAGCATTTGTCGCTCGTCCCTCCGAATCAACTGACACTCCGGCTCTGACCCCAAATCCGGCTCCAACAGGCACCGCTACTGCCACTACGACCCCTACTGCACCTCCCAGCCCTACCGTTACAGCACCGCCACCCCCGGCTCTGCCCGTCTCCACCAGCGCTGCTGCCATTGACCCTGCGTCTACCCCTGCCACGCCAAACCCTACACCTGAAACGACCCAGAGCAACCCTGCACCTACGGTCACGGCTCCGCCACTGGAAGCGGCTGCGGCAACCGCTGAACCCAGGGATACTGCGGCTAACGCTATCACCCGTCGCTATAACCCTCAGCCTTTGGAAGCGGGTTATGCCGTGCTAGTAGACTATGCCAACCAACCCGACATCGCCGCCGAGGTCAAACAATTACTCTCGCGGGATATTGGCTTGGTGTCTTACAACCAGCATCCCTATCTATTGGCTTTATATACAGCAGATCCAGAAGTGGCAAGTACAGTATTGAGGACGTTGAGCGATCGCAATTTTTCTGCGCTGGTGGTCGATAGCCGCCGAGCCGTGCTGTTAACCGATGTGGTTACAACCCCTTAGGATCTTTACAAAATTAAAATCCATAACTGTTTTGGGAGAGTGCGGCTCCGCCGCACTCTCCCAAAACAGTTATTCTTTATGAGGATCCTTAAGGATCATGGATTTAATAACCTGTAATTCTTGGGTAAGGGCGCACAGCGGTGCGCTTCTACCCCTGCACCCCGTTATAAAACAGTTAAAACAAGTGATGTGCCGTGCTTCGTGCGGCACATCATTCGTCAGAAAATACTTAGCAAAGCACTCTAATAGGCCTTCGTCGCTAACCACGAAACCGCTACCCCCAGGGCACATCCGGCAAACACTTGCACCGGCGTATGACCTAAAAGTTCTTTGAGGCGCTCCTGGTTCAGTTCGTGATTTTCGCGAAAAAGTTCATCGACAATTTGATTGAGAATTCGGGCTTGACGTCCCGCTGCTTGTCGGACTCCAGCGGCGTCGTACATGACGATAATGGCAAAAATACAGGCGACGGCAAATTCACTGCTTGCCCAACCTGCACTTTGCCCAACTCCTGTCGCCAGAGCCGTGACCAATGCCGAATGAGCGCTGGGCATCCCACCCGTTTCTACCAGAGTGCGAAAGCTCACCTTACCATGCCGTGCAAACTCAACGACCAGCTTCAGAATTTGGGCAAGGATACAGGCAATGACTGCAATCCATAGCACGTGGTTGTCCAAGACTTGGCTAAAGTTTTGCATAGCAGATCGAAGGATTAGTGGGTACGAGCGGTAATGTAATCGGCAAGCGCAATCAGCGGATTAGCGCGATCGCCATAAGGCTCTAGCAAGGCTTTCGCATCAGCCACCAGTTGATTGGCCTGACGTTTCGACTCTTCAATGCCCCACAAACTGGGATACGTCACTTTCTGAGCTTGCAAATCTTTACCCACCGATTTCCCCAATTCTTCTTGAGTTGAGGTGATATCCAGCACATCATCAACAATTTGAAATGCCAGCCCAATGTTCTGCGAATACTCAGATAGACGCTGCAAATCATCTGCTGAGGCACCTGCCAAAATCGCACCAGACACGACGGAGGCTTCTAGTAGAGCCGCCGTTTTGTGGCGATGGATAAAATTAAGGGTGTCTAACGTCACATCCGTTTTGCCTTCAGAGTCGAGGTCAACTACCTGACCGCCGACCAATCCCGCTGCACCAACGGCACGACCCACCCGAGCAATGACCTGTAAGACCCGCTCTGCCGGAACTTGGCGAGTCTGGGTGGCAATAAACTCAAAGGCATAAGCCAGCAATCCATCTCCGGCGAGAATTGCAATGTCTTCGCCATAGACTTTATGATTCGTCAGTTTGCCCCGACGATAATCGTCGTTATCCATTGCAGGCAAATCATCGTGAATCAGAGACATGGTGTGAATCATTTCCAGGGCGCAAGCAGTAGGCATTGCCATCTCTGGAGTGCCGCCAATCAATTCACACGTTGCCAAGCATAGAATGGGGCGCAGACGTTTGCCCCCTGCCATCAGCGAATAGCGCATGGCATCGTAAATCTTTTCTGGATACACAACGGCGATCGACTGATCGAGCGCAGCTTCGACTTGCGGCTGACGGTCTGCTAGATAGGCAGACAGATCAAACGCCGAGTTAGAGGTGTATGTGCTATTGGTTGCAACCATCCCTGGATTCACTGAAGTAGTTGTCATCTCCTCACCATGTCTACAGCGTTTTGGAACCAGATGCAATCACCTGGTTGTAAAAATCATCAATTCAACTTTTGTCGATAGCTCCACACTGTATTGTGCATCAGCATGGTTACCGTCATCGGACCAATGCCACCCGGCACGGGGGTGATCCAACTGGCGATCGCTTCAACTCCTGCAAAATCAACATCTCCCACCAAACGTTCGCGCGGTTTCCCTGCCGAAGACTCGTCAGGGGGCAGCAGTATTCGGTTCATGCCGACATCCACCACGACAGCACCCGGTTTCACACTATCGGCAGTGATCAAATTAGGACGACCGACGGCAGCTATTAGAATATCGGCACTGCGGGCGATCGCCTCTAAATCTGGTGTTTTCGAATGGGCGATCGTCACCGTCGCATCAGCTTCCAATAACATCATTGCCATCGGTTTGCCAACCAGGATACTGCGCCCAATCACCACCGCTTGTTTACCTTTAAGCTCGATCTGGTACGTTTCCAACAACCGCATCACACCCGCTGGGGTGCAACTGCGTAACCCCGGCTCACCCCTCACTAACCGCCCCAGATTGACTGGGTGTAAGCCATCGGCATCTTTATCGGGGTCAATCTGGTTGAGCAATGCCACCGAATCAAGATCACCAGGTAAAGGCAGCTGTACCAAAATGCCATCCACCCGCTCATCTTCGTTGAGCATCGCAATGGTGTGTTCAAGCTCGTGCTGGGTCGTTTCTGTAGGGAAATGTTTGCCAAAGGAAGCAATGCCAATCCGATTACAAGCCCGTTCTTTATTGCGAACATAGGCAGCGCTAGCAGGATTGTCGCCGACCATCAGGACTGCCAAGCCGGGAGGACGTCCTGCTTGCTCTTGCAAGGTTTGAATCTCTTGAGCCAGATCAGCTTGTATCTGCTGCGCCAGAGATTTGCCATCCAATAAACCAGCCATAATCTGAAGTGCCTTGGGAAAATTCCTCAATAGATCTCAAGACTCTTTAGTGTCGCAGATTTTGTTCCCTCTGACAGCCTGCTTTCCGCCCTGTTCTAAAAAGTGTTAACAAACATGGATAGTACCTGACGCAATTATGCTCCTGATACAAATAACTGGAATACCTGTTTTGAGAGCGTGCGGCAGAGCCGCACGCTCTCAAAACAGGACTCCTATTAGGAATTCCACCCCCTACACCCCATCCTGGCTCAAATGCGTACGGCGATAAAAGTGGCTTTGAAAGGGGCTGAGGCGATATGGTTGAGGCATCGACCAGGTTTCAAATTGGTTATGAATTTTTGCAAAAGCGTGCGCCTATGCAAAAAATTCACAGCAGATCTGGAACACTACCCTTGTCATCACTCGGTGTCATCGAATTTTGAACAACTCCTGAACCTTGTAGCCATGAACACTCCAGACCCACTTGATAATCAGGATATTAAACATTTACAAAGCTTTATTTATTTGATTCCGGTTGTAGGGTTCTTTCCAGCACTCTGGACGCTCTATCGTAGAGATGGCAATCGCGAACAGCGAAATGCCAGTCGGTTGTCAGTGATATTGGCATTGGGCTGGTTGTTGGGCTATGTTTTGCTGGGGTCTAGCGCCCAGGCAACCGAGTCTCTTAACCTGCTGATCATGAGCAGTTTGCTGACATCAGGTTATTTTTTAGTTAATCTTTGGCTCATGATCCAGTTATGGCAGCGCCAATCGTTGAGTCTACCCGGCACCTCTGCCAAGGGCGATCGCGACTTTTCTACCAAAAAAATTCGTTACTGAACCGTTTTCCGAATTTTGTAGTAGATTTTTAGGCACTGAGTTACAAATCCTTCATCGTGTGAGTGTCGAGGCAGTTTGTGTCCACCCCAAACATTCGAATTCTTTTTTCAGAGTCATCCAAAAAGCAAAAGAAGAAATCACCGAAGCCGGGACGAAATCGCTGGTTATTTTTAATGTTGGGGCTATCAGGGGTGGCGATCGCCTCAGCCACAGCAGGCGCACTCCTGGCAGTTTCTATTGCCAGTACCCCCTTGTTACAAAGCAAACTAAGTCCAGAAGACGAGGCAGTGTTCAATCAAGGAGACGACATCTCCACGAATATGAACTTTCGGCTACCGCAACTGACCCGCCCCGTAAATATTTTGGTGCTGGGTGTTAAAGTGCTTGCCTCTGATTTATCTGATCCACCTGAAGAGGTTAAAGATCTGGGGTACGACGCACTGGTCGATTCGTTTGATGGGCTGTCAGACACAATGTTGCTGTTGCGGTTTAGCCCAGAAACCGGACAGGTCGTGGTGCTCTCGATTCCGCGTGATACCCGAACCTATGTAGAAGGGGTCGGCGTCACCAAACTCAACTCAGCGAATGTGTATGGCGGTCCTGCCCTGGCAGCAACATCTATTCGCGATCTGCTGGGTGATGAGGTGCCCATCGATCGCTATGTTCGAATTAATGTGCAAGGCGTAGAAAAATTGATCGATGCCTTGGGTGGGGTCACCCTCTATGTCGCGGAAGATATGCGCTATGTTGATGAATCTCAACACTTATATATCGACCTTAAGCAAGGCGAACAACACCTTGACGGAGCGCAGTCGCTCCAGTTTTTACGGTTTCGTTACGATGCTAACGGAGATATTGGGCGAGTGCAGCGACAGCAACTATTTATGCGCACTCTCATCGAACAAGCCCTGAGTCCATCGACGGTGACACGAATACCGCAGATCCTGTCTGTCATTCAAGATAATGTCGATACCAACTTAAGCGTAGAAGAGCTAGTTGCCTTAGTCGGGTTTGCCTCCCAAACCGATCGCTCGGATGTGCAAATGTTGATGCTGCCGGGAAACTTCAGTGCTCCCGGACAGTATGACTTGAGCTACTGGCTCCCCAGCGATCGCCGGATTGCTGCCGTAGTATCTCAGTATTTTGGGGTGGGCATGGCTCAGGAAGCATCCGACGATCCCAACTATCTCAATATTGCGGTGCAAGACAGTACAGGCGAGCCCGATGCGGTTGACCAACTGATCTCGCTCTTGAATGAAGATGGGTACGGCTATACCTATGCAGATGCTCCCTGGAGCGAACCGTTAGATGTCACTCGCATTATTGCGCAACGGGGTGATGTCGCCAGTGCTGAGGCGATTCGGCAGATTCTGGGAGTGGGAGAAGTGCGGGTAGAAAGTACAGGAGATTTGAAATCAGATATTACGATTCAACTCGGACAAGATTGGTTGCAAACCGAACAGGCAAGACAACCCATCGACCCATAGTCAGTCGTCAGTCCACACCCCGTCCTTAACCCAAGCAGGTACCGCTATAAGGATCACCGATTCTTTTTGAGAGAGCGGCGGCTCCGCCGCTCTCTCAAAAAGAATCGGTTTTTTAAATCCATGAGCCTAAGCGATTAAAAATTGCGGCAGGAGAGGTAATCGTTTGAAAAACGATTACCTCTCCTGTTTCTGAGCGGCGATCGCCATACTATCCATACTCCCGACAGGCTGCCAAAAACGTTTGCGGCAAGTCAGGTCTAGCTCCCCAATGCAAATGCACATAGGAGGCATGGAGCTGGTGCGATCGCCATCCTTCTTTGTGTAACGCACTCCGATCGCTGTACCCTTTGACCTGATAGACAGACGACTCTAGCAAAGGTTGTAGCCCAGAGCGATGAAATTCATGCCCCCAAACCGTGGTTCCAGCGGTTAACAAGGGCGTATCCTGCAAAGCGATCGCCTTGCGATAGCCCAACGTCAGTTTGCCCGTCATCACAGCCGTCGTAGGGATGATCCCCACCATCGTCCAGGAGCGCTGCTCAAAATCTATGATTTGCTGACACAAATACATCAGCCCCCCACATTCTGCATAGGTCGGCAACCCTGCCCGAATAGCTGAACCCACCGCTGTTTGAGCGGATTGATTGTCTGCCAATGCCTCCGCAAACACCTCCGGAAACCCTCCCCCCAGATATAAACCACTGATCCCCGATGGTAGACAAGTATCGTGCAACGGACTCCAGGAAATCAGCTCTGCTCCTAGCTTTTCTAATAATTCCAGATTATCGGCATAGTAAAAACTAAATGCCCGATCCCGAGCGATCGCTATCCGCACAGGTCTCGCAGGACAAGGATTAGAGGTCAAACCATGCTCTCCTCCCATCTCCCGTTCGACTCCGCTCACGGCAAAGCCCATCTCCCCCACCTCCCCCATCTCCCCTATCTCCCTCATCTCCCCTATCTCCCCTATCTCCCCCATCTCCCCCATCTCCCATCCGACTCCGCTCACGGCAACGCCCATCTCCCGTCCGACTCCGATCAACGGCAACACCCGCGACCAATCAAAACAGGTTTCCCCCAGACAGGCTAAGCGATCGATGAGTCGATCAAGTTCGGGCAATTCTGCCGTGGGAACCAGTCCCAAATGGCGATCGGGTATGGATATCTGGTCTTGCCGTCTGAGGACACCTAGAATAGGCAAATTTAGGGGTTCCAGCGCATCTTTAAGTAACTCCAGGTGGCGATCGCTACCAACCCGATTCAGTACAACCCCTGCTAACGTGATGCGGGGATCAAAGGTGCGATAACCATGGGCGATCGCTGCGACAGAGCGAGAGAGACGGCTACAATCCAACACCAGTACAACAGGTAGATTCAGCAACCGGGAAATGTGAGCCGTACTGGCCATTTCATCAGTACCACTTGCCCCGTCAAATAACCCCATAACCCCCTCAACCACAGCCCCATCTATTCCTCCAAGATGTTGGGCAAAGCATTGCTGCACATAGGTTTCTGACGTCAACACCGGATCAAGATTACGACATACCCGTCCTGAAACGTAGGTATGAAACATCGGGTCGATGTAATCGGGCCCCACTTTAAACGACTGAATATTTAAACCCCGTTGTTTCAGTGCTGCCAACAACATCAGCGTAATCGTTGTTTTCCCGACACCACTGCGTTCGCCCCCAATCACCACCGCCATTTTGACTATCCTAAAAGAGAAATTAAATCTAAAAGCACAAAATTTGGTTCAAAGTGAACAGCTTTACAATTTTTAACTTGGTAAAACTACTCAAAACTCACTGACTTGTCAGAGGGGGATTTGAATTCTCCATCTAAGGGGAGATAGTGAATTTCTTGAAAAGTACACTTAAAGGGGTGGTCATTTTGTCAAACGGTTGTTATCTTTCTTTACAAGGGTGACTTAAATTTATCCCTTTTTTGGGAATCCTAGAACGTAATACTTGTAGTCAAGTAATACAAGAGTCGATTTCGGTCAACCTGGATTCCTGCCAAACCACAGGAAGCTTTGATTTCGAAGCCTTTTGGGATTTTGGTCTTACTTATCTAACTAGAGTCGAGGTACTGTCCTATGGAACCTACGTCTTTCGAACTAACTCTGGAACAGCAGTTTGAAATGCGGCGTATGCAGAATGAAGCTCAGGCAATGAGCCGCGAGCAAGCTCTGGATATGTTGTTACAAGCCTCCCGCCTGCTCATGGTCAAAGATAATATTATCCGCAACCTGATCAAGCAAAATCCTGTCCAATCTTTGAGTTAAGGAGAACCGTACAATGGACCCAATCGCATTTGAGCTCACTATGGAGCAACAGTTTGAAATGTGCCGTCTGCAACAGGAATTGCAAGGCATTGACCGTGATCAAATGATCGACCGACTGTTACAAGTTGCAGAAACCATCATGGTCAAAGACAATTTGATTCGAGATCTGGTAAAGAATGTGCTTCTGTAAGGAAGCCAACGGATGACGCTCTCCATCTCTTGCTTTGTTTCACCACGGAAAGAAGCTGGGGTCGCTGGGACGTCAACGCCATCTCACCCAATTAATCGCATCAACTCAGGCATAACGCTCTTCAGGGCATTTTTAGTGTTCATCCCGGTTAAGGAAAATCTTAACCCTTGCTCAACTCAGGACCTTCAGACTGGTAAACACGACATCTTAGTCTGACAGCGCGAGAGAATTCTTTAGTGCTCCATTGGTTGAATCGCGCGTCAAGCTCCTCACTTCATCATTAGTTTTGACGTTCGCATCCATATCTATATCTCAAGGTCAGTCTCGCAGGACTTTCTACAATTTCAGGGTTAGTCTTGTAGGACTGTTCACATCCCTCATGACTCCTTGACCGAAGAGTCATTACCGCAATTCTTCAAAATTTATTTATGGCAGCCGCAAGGCTGACCCGGACAGGGGGCGAGGGCTGTGCCTCCGCCCTCTGTGCGAATGAACCATTCAATTGCTACACCTACGGATATGGCGCTACCCGCTCAGAAGCAGTCTGCCAAAAATCGTTTGACGCAACCCCAGAGAAATCGCGATAGTCTAGACTGGGGTCTGTTATGATTCCGCCCTGTACCCATGCCAAGGCTTGAACATGTTTCAAAGCGCTCTAATTTGTACGGATCTAACAGACGGGCTTGCCCGCTTGGTCAATTTTGTTCCGAGTCTAGCTGCCAGTGGCTTGCAACGACTAGTGTTTTTGCATGTGGTTCCGTTTTCGCAAGAACGAGAAATTCCTCGCGTCAATGAAGCGAAAATCCAAATTGCTCGCGATCGCCTCGCTCCGGCTCTGGCAAATCATCCGGGCATCGAGGTCAAGGTCGAAATTCTCAGTGGCAAACCTGGCGACCAGATCATTGCTGCCAGTAAAACTCATCATCCCGATGTGATTATTTTGGGAATGCCCAATCGCAGCCGCATTAATGAACAACTGTTTGGTAGCACCACGATTGGGGTATGCCAGCGGCAAACGGCACCTATCTTAACAGTGCGCCCCCAACTGATTTCGACCTATACCAGCGAAGAGTTGGAGCTGCGGTGTCAGCATCTATTCCGCTATTTTTTGATCCCCTATGACGGCAGTGAACCAGCCGATTATTTAGTCGAGCAAGTCAAATCCTATGCCCAACGGCAATCAGGACAATTTTTAGCCGGTTGTTTACTCGCCTGGGTGATCGATGAAGGCGGACGCATCCCCAAAGCTCATCTGCTCCAACCCGCCCAAGAAAAAATTGCAGTTGTGAAAGAACGGTTAACAGCGGTGGGGCTGAATGTGTCTACCGAAGTGCGCCAGGGAGAACCTATCGTCGAGTTGCTGGCTCTGGCAGAGCAATACGATATCAGTGCGATCGCCTCTTCGTCAGGCAGCATGGGTAAGCTCAAGTCCTGGTCTGTCCCCAGTTTTACCAGTGAGCTGATTCATCGTAGCTGGCATCCCGTCCTATACTTCCCACCCAAATAACCCATCGGTAAGCATTCTCCTTTTCGTAAGGGTAATGTTTTTACACCTTCGATTCATGGGCTACATCCGTTTGTTCAGACGTGCGATCGCCTTTTCTCTCGCTCAAAAATAAATTTTCCCCCAGAAATAAGCTGCAAGTATGAAAAGAATCCCTTACTTCGGGGCAACTCTTAAAAACCGAGGGTAAGCTAGAGGCGACTTGGATTGAGCTGAAGAACGACAGGAGCCCAGAATGGCTAAGAGTTTACTCGAACAACTGCGGGAAATGACCATCGTGGTCGCGGATACCGGGGATATTCAGGCAATCGAAAAATTTAAACCCAGAGATGCCACGACGAATCCCTCTCTGATTACGGCAGCTGCCCAAATGCCGGAATATCAGGAGATTGTTGACCAAACGCTGATCAAAGCAAAGCTAGATGCAGGGGTAGGGGCAACGGATGATCAGGTAGTATCTCTGGCGTTTCAACGGTTGGCGGTTGCCTTTGGTCTGAAGATTTTAGAAATTATTCCGGGTCGGGTGTCAACGGAAGTCGATGCACGGCTGTCGTATGACACCGAAGCCACCATTACTACTGCCCACAGCTTAATTGCCCAATATGAAGCGGTTGGGGTTTCACGCGATCGCATTTTGATCAAGATTGCCTCGACCTGGGAAGGCATCAAAGCGGCTGAAGCGTTGGAAAAAGAAGGGATTCATTGCAATCTCACCTTGTTATTTGGCATCCACCAGGCGATCGCCTGTGCCGAAGCGGGGGTGACGTTGATTTCTCCCTTTGTCGGTCGCATTTTAGATTGGTACAAAAAAGATACAGGTCGCGACAGCTATCCATCGGCGGAAGATCCGGGGGTGTTGTCGGTGACTCGCATCTATAATTACTACAAAAAGTTTGGCTACAAGACCGAGGTGATGGGAGCCAGCTTCCGCAATTTGGGCGAAATTACCGAATTAGCAGGGTGCGATCTGTTGACGATCTCTCCGGCATTGCTGGCAGAGTTAGACTCGACGACCGACGTGTTGCCGCGCAAGCTCGATCCCGCTGCGGTTGCCGACCTGGACATCGAAAAAATTCCGATGGATAAAGCTGCCTATGATGCGTTGCATGAGAGCGATCGCATGGCATCGGAAAAACTCGACGAAGGCATCAAAGGGTTTACCAAAGCTCTAGAAACCCTGGAGACCCTTCTGGCAGATCGGCTGTCTCGTCTCCATGGAGAGGAAGCCGTGAGTCACGCGGCTGAAAACATCTTCCATGTCTATGATTTGGATGGCGATGGCTTCATCACCCGCGAAGAGTGGATGGGCAGTGATGCCGTATTTGATGCATTGGATATGAATAAAGATGGCAAAATCACCCCCGAAGAAATGGGGTCGGGGTTGGGTGCCGTGATCCAATTGGCAAAGGCGAGTTAGTTACAGGGTTGGGTAATACCCACCTGACGATAAAACCTGATGTTTCGCGAGAGCGACGGCTCCGCCGTCACTCTCGCGAAACATTAAGGATCATGGATTTAATAAAACCGACGTTTAGTTTTGGAAGCGCGGCTTCGCCGCGCTTCCAAAACTAAACGTCCGGGTTTTAATTAATTTGTGATCCTAAGCATGATCATGATCCTGTGGGCTATGGGCATGACTGTGCCCATAGGCTCCAGTTTCGGGTTGAAATGGGGCGATCTCGGTATGAACGTGTAAGCCCAATTGCTCTAGCATGGCTTGCAAAACCGAGTCGGGAGAAAACCGCAAGTAGTCTTCGGTGACTTCTAGCGGCACATGACGATTGCCCAAGTGATAAGCGGCACGGAGCAGTTCCAAAGGGCTATGGGCGATCGCCGTCATCACGGGTTCGGGTTTGGCGACGATGCGCACCAAGGGATCATCCGGTTCCCCTTGCAGCAGATCGCCGTGATGTAACACCGTACCTCTGGGCAGATTCAGGTACAGCGATTGGTGATCGTCGGTTTCAAAATAATGACGCGATCGCGTGCGATCGTCAGCCGTCAATGCCAGCGTTAAGCAGACAGGAGTAGCAGGATTCGCAGGCAACCGTCGAATTAGAGTTAACATCATCCGTGACCGAATCTATCACCAATAAAACCATCGCCTTGACAAGCTGCCAGGGGAGGAAGGAATTTTGTGAGAACTGGAGTAAATTGAAGACACCGCAAATTTAACGGGAACTTCCGCCCGCCTGCTCGGGTTGCTCTACGAATCCTCGGCGGTGAAAAATTTACAGCAAGACCAATTTATAGCGAAACCTCTATGTCTGCAACGATTGCTCTGATTGCGCACGACACGAAAAAAAATGACATGGTCGAATTTGTGCGACAGCACAAGCCTCTGCTGGCTCACTATAACCTGATAGCAACAGGTACAACCGGGCAACGAATTCAAGAAAGCACTGGGGTCGTGGTCGAGCGGGTGTTGTCAGGACCATTGGGCGGAGATGCCCAAATTGCGGCGCGTGTGGCGGAAGGAGATGTAGCGGCGGTCTTTTTTCTCATCGATCCGCTCTATGCTCAGCCCCATGAACCGGATGTACGGACGTTGCTGCGTATTTGCGAAGTTCATAACGTGCCCCTGGCAACGAATCTGGCAACGGCAGAGGCGATCGCCGCTTATCTGGCGAAGATGCAGACTGCCTATTTGATCTTCAATCCAGTGGCGGGTCAGAGCAATGCCAAACAAGACCTGGCATTGATCCGCTCAATGCTGCAACCGCATATGCATCTGGAGGTTTTAGAAACGACGGTAGAAATCGGGGCTGAAGCGTTAGCCCAGCAGGCGATCGCCGCGAATGCAGATCTGGTGATTGCGTCGGGTGGCGATGGCACGATCTCGGCGGTTGCAGGAGAAGTGATCTCGACGGGCATTCCTCTGGGGGTGATTCCGCGTGGCACTGCTAATGCCTTTGCGCTGGCGTTGGGGATCACGGGTGCCATGAACCCGATCCGGACGGCTTGCGACGTGATTTTGGCAGGGCAGACCCGCGTGATTGATGCGGCTCGCTGTAACGGCATTCCCATGATTCTGCTGGCTGGGATTGGGTTTGAAGCTGAAACAGTGGATAAAGCTTGTCGAGAATTGAAAGATCGTTGGGGCAGTCTCGCGTATCTCATGGCAGGCTGGCAACAGCTGAATGACCAAGAACTCTTTGAAGCAGAAATTGAGGTGGAAGGCAAAGTTGAAAGTGTTCAGGCCGGTGCCATTACCATCGCCAATGCGGCACCGCTAACATCAGTTCTGGCGCAGGGGGGTGGGCAGGTGGTTTTTGATGATGGCTTGCTGGATGTTACGATCGCCACGGTTGAAACCAAGCTGGGAGCCGTTACCTCCATGATTCGGATGTTGGGTTCGGCACTGGTGAAATCGGGGACACAACAAGAAAATATTGCGTATTTCAGCACCCAACGCCTGAAAGTGACTGCCAATCCTCCCCAAAAAGTGGTCGTTGATGGCGAAATTATTGGCACAACACCGATCGAAATTGACTGTTTGCCCAACAGTCTGATTGTTTTTGCTCCATCCGCTTAGAACTACACTCGAATGAATCTGCAATCCCGGTTGAGAGAGCGACGGCGGAGCCGTCGTTCTCTCAACCGGGATTGGGCTTTGTTCGCGCAATTTACCCAGCACTCGCTAAAATTCTAAGGGTGCAATTTTATTCCAAGCTCGAATCCCAAAGATAATTGCACTCTCAGATTGATTCTTCATCCTTTAGCCGTTGTAGTTCTATGTCCGTTCGCGTTCGTATTGCTCCCAGTCCCACTGGCAATCTCCACATTGGAACTGCCAGAACTGCCGTATTTAACTGGTTATTTGCTCGTCACCAGGGTGGGCAATTTATTTTGCGAATTGAAGATACCGATTTGGAGCGATCGCGTCCTGAATATACTCAAAATATTTTGGATGGCTTGACCTGGTTGGGGTTGACTTGGGATGAAGGTCCCTTCTTCCAGAGCCAACGTATGGATCTCTATCGACAAAAGATTCAAGTTCTGCTCGATCAGGGCTTAGCATACCGGGCATATGATACCCCCGCAGAATTAGATGCCATGCGCGACGCCCAAAAAGCAAGAAATGAAGCACCACGCTATAACAACCAGCATCGCAACCTTACCCCCGAGCAAGAAGCAGCTTTTATTGCAGAGGGTCGTCAGCCCGTTATCCGGTTCAAAATTGACGATGCCCGAGAGATTAGTTGGACGGATCTGGTGCGCGGCACCGTCACCTGGAAGGGGCGTGACCTGGGTGGCGATATGGTGATTGCGCGAGCCGCATCGGCAGATGATATGGGGCAACCGCTCTACAACTTTGTTGTGGTGGTCGATGACATTGATATGCAAATCTCCCATGTAATTCGCGGCGAAGACCATATTGGCAATACCCCCAAGCAAATTTTGCTGTACGAAGCGTTAGGTGCAACGGTGCCCACGTTTGGGCATACACCGCTGATTCTCAATGCCGCTGGGGCGAAGTTGTCGAAGCGAGATGGTGTCACATCCATTTTTGATTTCAAGAAAATGGGCTATACCGCAGAGGCGATCGCCAACTATATGACCTTGCTGGGGTGGTCGCCCACCGAAGGGATGAGTGAGATTTTTGCCCTGCCCGAAGCCGCTCAACATTTTGGGTTTGAACGAGTGAATAAAGCCGGGGCTAAGTTTGATTGGGACAAACTCAATTGGCTCAATAGTCAATATCTCCATGCCATGCCTGCGGATCAGTTAACCGATTTGCTGATTCCCTACTGGCAAGAAGCAGGCTATGACTTTGATGTCGTTGGCGATCGCCCCTGGTTAGAGCAGATGACTGCTTTGATTGGTGCCAGCCTGACCCGGTTGGATGATGCCGTTGCCATGACCCGTTATTTGTTTGTCAAAGATATTGGCTTTACCGATGAGGCACAAGCCCAGCTCCAGCAAGCAGGAACGGCGATCGCGCTGCAAAGTATCCTGAATGGATTGACAGAAACGCCTGAGCTAACCAGCGAAACCGCTCAAGCCATGATTCAGCAAGCCGTCAAATCTGGCAATGTGAAAAAAGGCTTGGTGATGCGGGGGCTGCGGGCAGCCTTGACAGGCGATATGCATGGTCCTGATTTACTCCAATCTTGGCTATTGCTCCATCACCACCAAATCGACCAGTTTCGTTTGCAACAAGCGTTAGACATCGCAAACGCCTAAATTGAGGGGATGAACGCAAATGCGTTCACCCCCTCAATTTAAGATTAAGCTTATTCATCCAGCACGTTTCAAGGCAATGCGGGACGAACTGTTGTTGGAGAGGCACGCGGAGCGCGGCTTTCCAACAACAGTTTGATTTTATCAAAGCGCAAAGCGCTGCATAGGGCGCTACGACTTCAGAAGCAGCACGAGTAGCTATAGAAAAGAAATGGGTCAACCTGCGGTTGACCCATTTCTATAAATTCATCAATATGCTACGCGGTTTTAACGGAACATGCTGCTGACCGAGCTATCTTCGTGAATCCGCCAGATTGCTTCACCCAGCAAATTAGCGACCGAAAGAATGGTGAGTTGCTCAAACCGATTTTCTTCGGGTACCGGAATCGTGTTGGTGACGATGACTTCTTCAAAAACACCGCTCGACAACCGCTCGACCGCCGGTGGAGAAAACACAGCATGGGTTGCACAAGCATATACCTGGCTTGCCCCTTCTCGCCGTAACAAACGAGCACCTTCAGAAATCGTTCCGCCGGTATCAATAATGTCGTCTACCATAATGGCAGTCTTGCCTGCCACATCCCCAATCACGTTCATGACCTCTGCTACATTGTGAGCCTGACGACGCTTATCAATAATGGCGAGAGGGGCGTCGTTTAACTTTTTCGCAAAGGCTCTGGCTCGGGCAACCCCACCCACATCGGGCGAGACAACAACAATATCGGATAGCTGCTTCTCAACCAGGTAATCCAGAATCACCGGAGAACCATAGACATGATCAAACGGAATATCGAAATATCCCTGGATTTGAGCAGAATGCAAGTCCATTGCCAAAACTCGATTTGCGCCGGCCTGGGTAATCAGATTAGCGATTAACTTAGCCGTAATTGATTCACGACCTGCTGTTTTTCGATCTGCCCGAGCATAGCCATAGTAGGGAATGACTGCCGTAATTTGGCGGGCTGAAGCACGACGGCAGGCATCGATCATAATCAGCAACTCCATCAGGTGATCGTTAACCGGATGGCAGGTCGGTTGCACGAGATAAACGTCACAACCGCGAATGGATTCTTGAATTTGGATATACAGCTCTCCATCAGCGAACCGCTTGCGTACCATGGGACCCAAGTCCATCCCAAGATAGCGGGCTACTTCCTGAGCAAGGACTGCATTTGCCGAACCAGAGAACAGCCGGAGACGACTGTTATCGGTAATCGACGAGAAAGTAGAGGGAAGAGGTAGAGTTGCAGAGTGGATCACAACAGGTCCTCGCGTCGGCTGAATTCATCGCAATACTAGCATTTGAAATGAGAAACATCTCCCAGCATTTCTTCGGAATTTAGCGAAGAAGTGAAATTAGGAGACGGCTTTAATATAAGGTGCGACCCCAGCGAATACTAAAATTTTTAGATATATAAAATAAAAAGATTGAAAGATATAAAGTGACGTTAATCAAAATTGATCGACGGGCTAAATAACACTCGATTGCATAAGAAACTTTACGAAGGGAGATGCCCCGAAACTTGATGTGAAACAAAGTCAACGTCAATGATCAATTTTTTAAAAAGTTTTAAGTTCGATACGAATCTTAATTATAGGAGATTTCGTTGCAAACTGAGATTGTTTTATCGCGGTTGGTCTACTCCTTTCCCGACAAGATATGTCAGGATCAAGTGTCACTCTCTTTTTAAGCGCTCCTAATCATGTTGACCCACACTTCTACCCCGACTCTTCCGTTTCTGGGTGCCGACGTGGCTACCGACTACAAAACTGCTCGTGTGGTCATTTTGCCGATCGCGTTTGAAGCCACGACAACCTATCGTCGCGGTTGTGAAAATGGTCCGGCAGCCATCTTAGACGCCTCCCAACAGGTGGAATATTACGATGAGGAGCTAGACCGTGAGATGTGGGACGTCGGCATTTACACCCACGATCCGATCGCCGATACTCGCAACGGTCATCCTGTGTCTTCCGAAGCCATGCTAGAGGTGACACAACAGACGGTACAGACATTAATTGCAGATGGCAAATTTGTGGTGGGTTTAGGAGGTGAGCACAGCATCACCACGGGGTTGGTCGAAGCGTATCGGCAGGCAAACCCAACAGAACGGTTTACTGTCGTGCAAATCGATGCCCACGGAGACTTGCGACACGAATACGAAGGTTCGATTCACAATCACGCCTGCATCATGCGGCGGGTCGTGGATATGGGGTTACCCACCGTTCAAATTGGCATTCGTAGCATTTGTCGAGAAGAAGCCGATTTGATTAAAGAAAAACAACTGACTGTCTTTCGGGCACGGGAAATTGCCATGCAACCCGATTGGATAGAACGGGCGATCGCCAGTATTCCAACCCGGAAAGTCTTTCTCACCATTGACTTAGATGGTATCGATCCGACGCTGATCCCTGGAGTGGGCACACCCGAACCCGGTGGACTAAACTGGTACTCCTTAACCACTTTCTTGCGGCGTGTGTTCGAAGCCTATGACGTTATCGGCTGTGATGTCATGGAATTGGCACCCATCGTAGATTCTGTCGTCTCTGAATTTACCGCTGCCAAATTGGTCTATAAGCTAATTGGCTATCAAGCTTTAGCGCAAGGTTGGTCATCTGTTACGAGTGAAGTTTAAGGGTTAAGGGTTGATTTTTCGTGCCCTTCGGGCACGAAAAATCAACCCTTCTGCTTCTAGCGGGCTGAATCAAGTTCCGCAGCGCTATAATTCAAACCTTAAACCTTAAATCTGTTCCGATCCCCGACCCCTCATTCTCCTCAGGCAAACCTCAAACTGTTCCCTCTTTCCCTGTTGATTCATCTACCTCAACAAAACAACCCCTATGGAAAAAACTGGTACCCCAATAGGTAGTTATGCGCCAGATTTCGAGCTACCAGGGATCGATGGCTCTGTTCATCATTTGGCTCGGTATTTAGAGCGCTATCGAGCGGTTGGTGTGATCATCATGTGCAACCACTGCCCTTATGTAAAGATGTATGTAGAGCGGCTCAAACAAATTCAGGCAGAGTTTCAGTCCCAGAAATTTACGCTAGTTGGCATTAATGCCAATGATGACAGCCACTACCCCGAAGATAGTTTTGAGCAGATGAAGGTATTTGCGGCAACCCATCAGCTTAACTTTCCTTATCTCCGCGATATTACTCAAGATGTTGCCCGTAGTTTTGGCGCTGAGCGGACTCCAGAAGCGTTTTTGATCGACCAGAAAGGCGTTCTTCGCTATGGTGGATTAATTGATAACTATGCTCAAGCGTCCGACGGGGTAACGGTTCAATATTTTCGCGATGCGATCGCCAACCTTCTGGCAAATGAGGCGATCAGCACATCGTTTACCCATGCGATCGGGTGCTCTGTAAAATGGCGTTCCTAGTCATGGCGATCGCAGATCGGTGGCGTGATCGATCCCAGGAAACGCGATCTACTGATATCTTAGGGTGAAAGCTACTTTAAGTTTGAAAATTGTCACCTCATGGGTACTACGTACAAGCGAGTCTTATTAAAACTGAGCGGCGAAGCCCTAATGGGTGACTTGCCGTATGGCATTGACCCGATGATTGTCGAGAATATGGCTCAGGAAATCACGGAGGTCGTACAAAACGGCGTTCAGATTGCTGTGGTCGTGGGTGGCGGCAACATCTTCCGGGGAGTCAAAGGTGCCGCAGCCGGGATGGATCGGGCAACGGCAGATTATATAGGCATGATTGCAACGGTGATGAATGCCATGACCTTGCAAGATGCTCTCGAACGTAATAAGGTACCGACTCGGGTGCAAACTGCCATAGAAATGCAAGAAGTGGCTGAACCCTATATCCGTCGCCGTGCGATTCGTCACTTAGAAAAAGGTCGAGTTGTGATCTTTGGAGCTGGATCGGGTAATCCTTTCTTTACAACCGACACGACGGCAGCGTTACGAGCCGCAGAGATTAACGCAGAGATTGTTTTTAAGGCAACCAAAGTGGATGGGGTTTATGATTCTGATCCAAAAACGAATCCCAATGCCCGACGGTATGAAAGCCTGACGTATGGGCATGTGTTGACCCAAAATCTTAAGGTCATGGATGGTACTGCGATCGCTCTGTGTAGAGACAACAGTATTCCTATCTCTGTATTTGATCTCTCTGTAGCAGGGAACATTCGCCGTGCCCTTATGGGAGAATCAATTGGAACAATTGTGGGAGGTTCTTGTGAAGTTAACTGATGTTGAAAGCCATATGCAAAAAGCAGTTGAGGCAACTCAACGGTCTTTTAATACGATCCGGACAGGACGAGCCAATGCCGCACTGCTAGATAAAATATCAGTGGAATACTACGGTTCGCCAACGCCGTTAAAGTCTTTGGCAGGGATCAGCACACCCGATGCAACGACGATCGCCATTCAGCCCTACGATCGCAACAGCGTCAGCCTGATCGAAAAAGCTATTTCTCTATCGGATATCGGGTTAACTCCGAATAATGATGGATCGACCATTCGGCTACATATTCCACCCCTGACGAGCGATCGCCGGAAGGAACTCGTTAAAGTGGCAGCCAAATATGCCGAAGAAGGCAAAGTTGCGATTCGCAATATCCGCCGCGATGCCGTTGACTCCGTACGAAAGCAAGAGAAAAACGGTGAGGTGTCTGAAGACGAAGCCAGAGATTTGCAAGACAGCATCCAAAAGATGACAGATAAATATGTGAGTAAAATCGATCAAGTCTTCGCCGAAAAAGAAGTAGACATCACGACGGTTTAAAACGGTAACTGTCACCAACGTGTCACTGAATAAAATGGGGGTGTAGAGACAGTGTCTCTACACCCCCATTTTTAATAGAATCCCAGATCGGTGCTCTTGGCTCAAACGGGTGAGGATACCAACTTTTTATGAAGACGCGCCAAACCTATGACCCCCTGTAGTTCCCCTTGGCAAGGGGGACGGCGACAGCCGGGGGTAAAATCAGGCGCAGCCTCATATAAAAACGTGATGAGTAGCGACGCGGCGTGCCGCGTCGCTACTCATCACGTTTGATACCCAATTAAAACCCAAATCACTTTTACAGCGCTTCTCGCTTGGATATGTTTAGATTTTTTGTTGTGTGCCGCGCGGAGCGCGGCACACAACAAAAAATCTGTAGCTTAAGCAATTGAAAATGGCTGTAAAACGCGTTTTAGATCATACGAATACCCTCAGTTATTCCTTTCAATTTAATTCAATTGAGTTGGAAGAGAGGATTGATTCAATTTAATAAAAATGCGTTTTATTAGCTCGAAATTTCTGAACTGATAAAAACAAACTTCTCAATTTTATGTAATTTCTATTTTTGCATCACGTCTTAAATTTAGCTGAAAAAGCCTGATATGACGTGAATTTGATTCTATGACGATCGCAATTCAGATTAAGTTCCCATGCGAATAAAAGATCCGTAGTTTTATGTTTAGATGTATTTAAAATACTGGAATACTCTGCAAAAACAACTAAAGATTCAGCATGTACTGAAATTAATCGCCTCCGAAAAATTGCTGATGCCAACAAATATTGCGATCGCTTAAAACTGAAACGTTTGCATCTTTATTAAATCTTCAACTGATTGAAGAATTGACGTTGAGAGTTCGATCATGATCCAACCTTAGATTGGGGTATTTGCCAGTTAAACGCTAGCCCGGTGCATTCAAATCATCTCAGCAAGCATCATCAGAATGGTCGTTAACGTTCCCTATATTTGATTGCAATGGACTGTGAATGGGTTTAGCAAAAACCTGACTGTAAAAGCCATCTACCCGATCGATTAAGTCATCATCTACCGCTAAATATGTCTGATTCAGGGTTATGAATGTTCGATGCTGTCCGCTATTTAGACAGTGCGATCCATTGCCCCAATCTCCGCTGCGATGCGCAGCGCCCTTCTAGTGAGAAAACAAGCTTGCTGCAAACCCATCTGAGCCAGGTTAAGTGCGATCGCTATTGGCTTGGGTGAGACAGATTTTTGGGCAAAGCGATTTTCTTCGCCATATTGCCTTTTACGAGAAGTCTAGTATTTAGAGGTACGCTGATGTCATTTTCAGAGTTCAATACGCTTGACAGTCGTGAAATGCAAGGACAATCTCTTGCAACCTTCAATCCATTACAAACAACTTTCAATAGCCTTCAGTTCAATCAAACTCAGCCTTCTATGTTAGCAGGCGAAGATATTTCAACCACGATGGCTCGCCAAGCTAGTAGTAGCCGATTGAGTAAAGCCGCGATCGCCGGTGTCACTTTAACTGGCGATAGCAGCAACAATAAATTAACCGGAACTGTTAACGACGATACTCTGTACGGCAAAGGTGGCAGTGACACGCTGTTGGGTGGCAGTGGTGCAGACAAGCTATTTGGGGGAGATGGCAATGACACCCTCAAAGGAGAAGCCGGAGATGACCGCGCCGAAGGCGGCAATGGCGACGATCAGCTTTTGGGCGCGGGCGGGAAAGATACGCTGCTGGGCGGCAGTGGTAGCGATACACTGACAGGAGGCGATGGCAACGATACGCTGACGGGCAACGCGGGTAAAGATACCTTGAAAGGTGGCAATGGCAACGATTCGTTGACAGGTGGTAACGGCAAAGACACACTCACCAGCGGGGCTGGCAACGATACGTTTGTGTTTTCTGCCACGGTGGCAAGTAGCAGTCTGACGTCTGCCGATGTCATTACTGATTTTGCCGATGGGAAAGATGTGATCAAGTTGTCTGGGTTAACGTTTGCGGATCTAAAAATTACCCAGGGTACGGGTGATCAAGCCGGCAATACGATCATTCAAATTGCCGATACGGGCGATTACTTGTCCATTGTTCAGGGCATTAGCAGCAATACACTGACAGCGGCTGATTTTCAATCGTCCAGTACCGTTTCATCGCCTGCGGCAGTGTCAATTAGCAGCAGCACGATTAAGTTTGGATCGGGGGATAGTCAATCAGCGATCGCCTCTTCGGGTGCAGCGAAGATCACCATTGGCACTCAGACCATCTACATCGGCACCCAACAAGTGACCAGCACCAACCAGAACCCCATTATTGCCAGCTTTGATAGCAGCAATTCCAGTAACAACTGGGTGAAAACAAACTACGAGATGACGGGCGCAGATGGTCGAGGGTATGGCTTATTCTGGAGCGGCACTAACTTGTATGCCGTGTTCAGTGTGGATGGCACGCAAGGTTCATCCAGCGAAGATTTCCGGCGAGTCAGTGGCGATGCGACACAATCCTGGTTGAGGAGTTATGGACAGGGTGGCGGTGCTAAAGTGGCAGTTTTGGCAAAACTTAATCCGGCAACAGGCGAAATGACTGATGCAGTTTATCTCTCAGCGATTCTCAGCAGCGGCGATAGCAATAGTCTGTCCATTACCGACTTATCGGTTAATTCATCAGGCAATGTGGTTGTCAGCGCTCAATCTTACTTTTCTCCCCGTAATCCCGACGGTAGCGCCATGACCCAAGTCACGACGGCTAGTTCACCGTTTGATTACACCGTGGTCATCACCCCCGATCTGACGACGGTTGTGGACACCTCAGCGGTCGGTTGGACTTAAGATCACACTCTCAATTAGGTAAAGTACAAGGTATCGGGAGAGCCGCGCGGAGCGCGGCTCTCCCGATACCCGTTGATCTATCCAGGCGCGAAGCGCTATACACCAGAATTCAGTATTGTTTCTGGAGCAATTTTGGCAATTAATGCTACACTTTACGTGTCAAGTGTTGCAAAAGGTTGCGATGCGGTGAAGAATTTCTCTTTAACTGGACACCCCTGGTTGCCGGTGTGGTATCTGGAAATGAAACTGCAACGCAGGCGGTTATCAGACCCAGCTCTATCGTGGGCAGACCGTTGTGAAGGACCTAGTATGCGCTGATCGACCTGTAACTGTAGGTTCACAGGCTTTAAACCACTGGTCAGAGGGTGTTTATATCCTCATGACATCCTAGTGAACTGGGTCGATCAACCTTCTGTAAGAAGTTTTTAGCTCGAATAGCGAATGTGTTCACGCAGTCGTTCTTCTGTGGGTGAACCTGAGCACCTGTCGCATGGGGGTATTCGGTCATATCCTCTCAAATTCGTGTCTCTTTAGAGTCAGGATCTCAAGCGTTCATTTTCGTTGAAAGTCTTCGGACATGATGCCTTTCTGGAATCAGTTGCCGCTGGGCTGCGGGCTCAACCGGCAATGTATGCAGAGGGGTTGCTCTGTTCGTGTCAAAACTTTCTTGATGCTCTGAGCTTTTCAGAGTTTTGCCAGCGATCGCTTTGCACAGCAAACGGTTCTGGGCACAAAAAAGTGGAGTGGTTCTAAGGTTCTTTTCATTCGGGAGTATTGTCATGGCTCATGCACTCAATAACAAAATCGCACCTGCCCCTTTGCCTTCAGAAATCAGCGTGGTGGATTTGATCGATGGGTATTTTACGGCTTACAACTCGGCGCGGTTGCGCGAAATTTGCCATCTCCTCAGCCGAGATGTAATGCAAGCGGGTGTAACCGTTGGTTTGAGCCTTTCCGGAGCAATGACACCTGCTGGATTTGGCGTCTCTGTGTTAGCTCCGCTGATGCGTCATGGTTTTATTGACTACATCATCAGCACGGGGGCAAACCTCTATCATGATATTCACTATGGCTTGGGGTTAGATCTATACAGTGGTAATCCCTTTGCCGATGATGTGAAGCTACGCCAAGAAGGTCGCATCCGCATCTATGACATCGTGTTTGGGTATGACGTGTTGCTAGAAACAGATGCTTTCATCCGCGAAATTCTTCGTGCTCAACCGTTCCAAAAGCGTATGGGTACTGCGGAATTTCATCATCTTTTGGGCAAGTATGTGCGAGAGATGGAAAAGCAGCTGGGAGTCAAGAATTCTTGCTTGTTGGCAACAGCCTATGAATGTGGCGTGCCCATCTACACGTCGTCTCCGGGCGATAGTTCGATCGGCATGAATGTAGCAGCACTGGCACTTGAAGGCTCTCAACTGGTGATTGATCCATCTCAAGATGTCAATGAAACAGCTGCGATCGCCTATGGTGCGCGTGAATCAGGCATTCCGGGCGTAGAAGGAAAGAGTGCCGCATTGATTTTGGGGGGTGGCAGTCCAAAGAATTTCATGCTACAAACCCAACCCCAATTGCATGAAGTATTGGGCTTAGAAGAACGCGGGCATGACTACTTCATTCAAATCACCGATGCTCGCCCTGATACAGGTGGCTTATCGGGTGCAACCCCGTCTGAAGCCGTCAGTTGGGGCAAGATTGATCCGGAAGAATTGCCCAGCACAATTGTTTGCTATACCGACAGCACGATTGCCCTACCCTTGATGTCGGCTTATGTCATGAATCAGTGTGCCCCTCGCGAACTGAAGCGCCTGTACGATCGCCGTGAAGCATTGCTGGAAACTTTGAAAACAGACTACTTAGCGGCTAAAGCCAATCAATCGGATAAAGTATTGGCAGAAGTTGCAAAAGCGATCGTACGTGAACCTGTTGCGACATATCCTTGTGGTACACCGATTCGCAATGGACATCGGTAAAGATCTCAGATTCAATTGAATTCAGGGATTGAGATGGTTTGATTTGAAGCGCGGCAATGCCGCGCTTCAACCATAAATAGTTGATAGATGATCGCCTTCTGGAGGCGTGAAACTTCCTGATCACCTTAAGTTTTGTCGAGTCAAGTTTTGATAGACCGCGTATTGTCACCCGCCTCAAGTGTTTATGAGCAGTAGAAATCCACTGCAAAAATAACTATGAATTCTGAGCAAAGACTGGATTATCTTTACAAAGAATATGTGCGATTAAGTCAGCAAGCAGAAGAGTATATCAGGAGTGCTTTTGATGACTTTAAATTGATGGGAGTCATCGGCGCAACTATAGCACTTTGGAAACCGATCGTAGACGTCATTGTTCTTGCAAATCCCAAGATTGATTATAGCGGACTCTTGTTTTTAGGCTTTCTCAGTCTGTTGCTGGTTATCGCAATTATCGGGTTTTGGAACTTAATAAAACAATCTTTTATCATTTTCTTTGCAGATAACCTTCAGGGATATGAAGAAGAACTTAGAAAAGCACTGGATGAACTTGGCGATTCAAGGATTTTCAACCTAAATCTTGAGAAAGAAACAAAGCTTCTCGTTAGCTACAGAGTTACATTCACAGCTTTTATTGCAGTCTTTACCCTTGCAACTACGGTTATCCCTTTTCTAATTCTGTTTTCTTTTAACTTGACTTATTCATTGATATATCTGTTGCTATCGTTGACAATCTTTGGGATCTATTTTCGCGTGCTTAAGAAGTCAACCCGACAATACCTCAAAAGGTAACTTGAAGCTGGTTTGGGCATTGCTTAATCCAGCTATGAAATTTGATGTGGGTGTCGCGCGAAGCGCGACACCCACATCAAATTTCATAGCTCAACTCAGGTGATCACCCTTTCACACAAACCACTTGCTTTAGGGTTGCCACGATTTCAACCAGGTCAGACTGATTGGTCATCACCTGTTCGATCGGCTTGTAGGCACCCGGAATTTCATCCAAGACGCCCCCATCCTTGCGACACTCCACACCTTTAGTTTGCTGAATCAAGTCATCTAACGTAAACGCATTTTTTGCCTTGTTTCGAGACATCAAACGTCCAGCCCCATGCGAGCAAGAGCAGTAGCTCTCATGATTGCCTTTGCCTTTGACAATGAAAGACTTTGCCCCCATGGATCCGGGAATGATGCCATAGTCTTCGGTGCGGGCGCGAACGGCTCCTTTGCGGGTGACGTAAACATCCTCACCGTAGTGGACTTCTTTTTCGGCATAGTTGTGATGACAGTTGACGGATAGCAATGGCTTGGTAGGTTTACCCCCGGCTAAATGCTGTTCCACAATTTGCTTAAAGCGAGCCATCATAATATCGCGATTGTAGCGGGCATAGTTTTGTGCCCACTGTAGGTCGCGCCAGTAGTCAGCAAACTCTGGTGTTCCTGCGACAAAGTATGCCAGGTCAGGATCGGGTAGTTTGGTTTCTGATAGTTTTGCCAGATCGCGTGCGGTGCGAATGTGGTTTTGTGCCAACATATTGCCGATATTGCGAGAACCAGAATGCAGCATTAACCATACTTGATTCTCGGCATCCAGACAGACCTCAATAAAGTGATTGCCACCTCCTAGAGACCCCATCTGCCGCAGGGCTTTGCTTTCTAAATGGTGTACACCCTCGTGCAAGTTTTTGAATGCGTTCCAGCCTTGCCAGTTGTAAACGTCTTTGTCTACTTCTTTGTTTTCATTGAAGCCTGTTGGAATCTCGGCTTCGATCGCCTGACGGATTTTTTTGAGTTTGCCGTCTAATTGGTCGGCGTTGAATGGGGTCTTGATAGCGCACATACCACAGCCAATATCAACGCCTACTGCCGCCGGAATGATAGCGTCTTTAGTGGCAATGACGGAGCCGACCAAAGCACCTTTGCCAAGATGAACATCGGGCATCAGGGCAACATGTTTGAATACGAAGGGTAATGAGGCAACATTCTTTGCCATCTTGGTTTCTTCGTGCCCCAGGTCATGGTTTGCCCAGGACAAAACTGGGGTTGGAGTCGATAGTTTGAGGGAAGTGTATGGCATAGGTATGATCTTAGAAAAGAAGCGGTTAGCGGTGGGTTGTCAGTGATTAGCCCTTGTATTTGGGATGCTGTCGCAAGCTCTTGTGAATCTGCTTCCAGCGTTGCTTTTCAGCGAGTTGGGCATGGTGGTCTTGTTGTCGTGCCAGATAGTTGAGTTCGCGTTGGAGTTTTTGATAGTTGGTCAATCGCTGTGGGGTAAGTGTTCCTGTGGCGATCGCCTGTTGAATAGCACAGCCGGGTTCAGATTGATGGCGACAATCCCGAAATCGACATTGTTCTGCCAGGTGTTCGATATCTGCAAAGGTTTCGTGCAGACTCTCTTCCCCTGCCCAGATCTGGATTTCCCGCATTCCAGGGGTGTCGATAATCAAGCCGCCCGAGGGTAGCCGCAATAATTCACGACGGGTGGTTGTGTGCCGTCCTCGACTGTCAGCTTCCCGAACGGTCTGGGTCGCTTGCAGGTCTGCACCGATGAGTTGATTGCTCAGGGTTGATTTACCTACACCTGAAGACCCCAGTAACGCAACCGTTTTGCCAACTTGCAAGTAGGGGTGCAGGGCATCCAGTCCGCTGTGCTGACGGGCGCTGAGAGGGATAACGGGAACACCAGGGGCGATCGCTTCTACTGATTCAATGCAGGCATCGATCGTGTCGCATACATCGGCTTTGTTTAGGACAATCACCGGGTTTGCGCCACTTTCCCAGGTCAAAATGAGATAGCGTTCAATCCGACGTGGATTGAAGTCATGGTCTAAGCCCGATACTAGAAATACGGTGTCTACATTAGCAGCTACGATTTGTTCTCGGGTCTGAGCCCCAGCTGTTTTGCGGGAAAACTTACTGGTGCGCGGCAAGATGTGATGGATCGTGGCACGTTGTTCGGCGGTGTGAGGGGCGATCGCCACCCAATCGCCAACGGCGGGAAAGTCTTGGGGACTGGTCGCCTGATGGCGCAACTTACCCGAAACGGAGGCTGTCAGCTCACCGACTTCGGTATACAACGTGTAAGCACCCCGTTGCTCTAATGCAACGCGCCCTGGCAGATACCCTGCGGTACGATATGACTCAAAATGTTGGGCAAAAAACTCGTTCCAGCCCAATGGGTGTAAATTCATGACAAGTTCCTCGATGTGATGCTCGATTGGCGAGGCTCACAGAGGACGCGGATCAGGATGACTGAATCAGTTCCTCTATCACCTCGTGAGGTGGGGGGTGGGGATGGATGTTAGAACCGACTCAGACATAAGATCCTCCTTTTGGGTACTGAAGGTTATACTACAATTTATGCTACATAGGGATACAGCGTCAATCCCTTCCATTCCTGAAATCGAAATGTAGAGCTATACGGGTTGATTTCGTACGGTGTTGTGGGGCGCTCCGCGCCCCACAACACTATTTCTATAGCTTAGGATCGTGGATTAAATAAGATCGAATATTGGGTCGTTTGTAGGGGCGAACGGCCGTTCGGTATGTGATTAGCGTGAGTGTACGGGAATCATCCCCCCCCACGGAAATCAGGGGTAACTAAGCTAGAGATACCGACTGATTTCAGGTTGTGATGCTACCGCTAGAAGATCCGACACCGCCCAGCAATAGCTCGCTCTCAGAGACGAGAGAGCGGGCTATTGGGCGAGTG